>JAGCVR010000027.1 GCA_017962285.1 Muribaculaceae bacterium
CAAGCCGGGGATGACGCTTCCCCACCACACACTCCACAGCACCGGCAAGCGCCAGTGCCCCTCCGGTATGCTCAAGCACACTTCCTATGAGCGTGCCAAAAATTATAACAAGACCGATGCCGGTGAATATGGACGAGAAGCCCTTTCCGAGCACATCGGGAATCGCATTCAGCGGTATGCCAAGTACCACAGCCAGCAGCAATGCCGTGCCCAGTATCGACAGAAACGGATGAATCTTGAACCTCGCGATAGCCACCACCATGAGCACTATCGCGACAACGAACACAGCCAGAATACCAATTGCAGACATAATCATTCTTTATATATAATGAGGGCATCCCTGCGTGGAATGCCCTCCCTATATCAATTCTCTTTAGTAATTGCGCGCAAATATCACGCGGCGGTGGCTGGGCTTGCCGGTATAGATGCAAGCACCCTCCTCTTCCTCGCCGTCCAGAGGAATGCAGCGGATTGTGGCCTTTGTCTCCTCTTTGATTTTTTCTTCGGTCTCGGTAGTGCCGTCCCAGTGTGCGAGAACAAAGCCTCCAGCCTCAATACGAGCCTTGAAATCTTCCCAAGTATCCACGCGGAATGTCATTTCCTCGCGATGTTTGAGCGCCTTGGTAAAGATATTCTTCTGAATCTCACCGAGCAGTTCTTTCACGCGCTCCTCTATTCCGGCAAGCTGCTCCACACTCTTTTCGAGCGTGTCGCGACGCATCACCTCAATGGTCCCGTTCTGAATGTCGCGCGCACCGAGCACAAGGCGCACAGGCACACCCTTAAGTTCATAATCGGCAAACTTAAAGCCTGGCCGCTTGTTGTCGGCATTGTCGTATTTCACAGAGATACCCATTCCGCGGAGTTTGTTCACGATTGGCTCCACCACCTTGTCAACTTCGGCGAGTTGCTCCATGTTTTTGTAGATAGGAACTATCACCACTTGAATCGGTGCAAGTTCAGGAGGAAGCACCAGTCCGTTGTCGTCGCTGTGAGTCATTATCAAAGCTCCCATCAGTCGGGTAGACACACCCCATGAGGTAGCCCACACATAATCGAGCTGATTCTCTTTATTGACAAATTTCACGTCGAATGCTTTTGCGAAATTCTGTCCCAGGAAATGAGATGTACCCGACTGCAAAGCCTTTCCGTCCTGCATCATCGCTTCGATGGTGTAGGTTTCCACGGCGCCTGCAAAACGTTCGTTGGCAGTTTTCACACCTTTCACCACCGGCAATGCCATATATTTCTCGGCGAAATCGCCATACACGTTAAGCATTTCAATCGCCTTGGCCTGAGCCTCCTCGCTTGTGGCATGTGCGGTATGCCCTTCCTGCCACAGAAATTCTGCAGTACGCAGGAACAGTCGCGTGCGCATTTCCCAACGGAACACATTTGCCCACTGGTTAACCAGCAGAGGCAGGTCACGATATGAATTTATCCAGTTCTTGTATGTATTCCAGATTATAGTCTCGGATGTGGGGCGGATTATCAATTCCTCCTCAAGACGTGCCTCAGGATCCACCACCACCCCATTGCCATTGGGGTCGTTCATGAGCCTGTAGTGGGTCACGACAGCACATTCTTTGGCAAACCCTTCCACATGGTCGGCCTCACGGCTTAGAAACCACTTTGGTATAAGCAACGGGAAGTATGCGTTCTGAACACCTGTCTGCTTGAACATATCATCAAGCTTGCGCTGCATCTTTTCCCAGATTGCGTATACATAGGGTTTGATCACAATGCAACCACGCACGGCGCTCTGTTCGGCCAGGTCGGCTTTCACCACGAGTTCGTTGTACCACTGAGAGTAATTCTGAGAACGTTTCGTTAAGTCTTTTAATTCTTGTGCCATGTTTTTTATAACTGTTTCTTTATTTTGTTTTCAACAAATTAATATTAATCTTTCCTTTTTTCGCCTGCGAAATCATCACTTCACCAGGAATGAGATAGATTTCAAGTCTCCGGTTCCGTTTACGTTTCTCCACTGAATTGTTTTCCTCTAAGGGGTCGGTAGAGCCCAGAGCGTAGGGAACAACGAAATCCACGCTGGCGATACGTTCAATAAAGTTAAACACCGAGTTCACCCGGTCGCGGCTCAACTTCAGCGTATAGTCTTCAGAGCCGGTGTTGTCGCTGTGCATCACCAGCACCATTTTATAGAATCCCGGATTATCAAGATATTTCTTGAGCGGAGACAGTGTTTTCTTGCCCAATTCAGAAAGAACGGTATCGTTCGGATTAAAAAGCACTCCGGCTTGAACAGTCAGCACTATCACTTCATCTTCGCGCATAAGTTCCACGTCGTAGCCCTGTTTTTTCAGGTCCACCGCCACCTTAAACTGATATTGCCGGACTTGCTGCGCCTGCTTGTCGTCGTTAATCTCAGGGTCTTCAAGATTCTGCTCAAGCGAAAGCTCATAGATGTCCACTTTTTTCTTTTTAGCCTGCAGATTGGGAACAATCATTGCAAACATCAGTAATATCATTATAAATCTGCGCATCTTTCTTTCTCCTCCAAAAATTAAAATATGTCAATCGTATCTTCGTAGGCCAGTTCAGCCTCAATAATTGGAAGAATATCGCTCTGCGCCACCACGTTGTCCTTATCCTTGCTCAGTTGCTTTGCTACATACGCCTCAACATCAGCCACAGTATAGTCCTCATCGTCGGCCAATGATTCAAAGAAATCGAACATGGCATCCACTACAAGCAGAATATCGTCGTCGGAGTACGCCGATAACGAACCTACATTCTTCCTTATATACCTAATGGCATCTTGCTCATCGTAAATATTTTCCATCTTTCTAAATCTATATTCTTATAAACCTTACAAATCAAGTAACCCCTCTGGCAAATCCACAATCATTCTGCGTTGCTCGTTGTCAAGCCCGGCAATGAACTCCTCTACTGCCGGCAACAAAATCTCATTACCCTGATTGTTTCTGATTCTGAACAACACATTTTCCGTAGTGGCATCCACCTCATCTATCACACCCAAGACATTATCATCCACATCTTTCACTTCATATCCCACGAAGAAATCAAGAGAATATTCATCGCTTTCGGAATCATGTAATAGGGTTTCATATTCCGTCTTCTTCACATATATTGGTTTGTTTGTGAGCAACGAAACCTCGTTTTCATTCTTCAAGCCATCGAATGTGAGCAGAATGGTGTTTCTTGTTTTGTTTCTGTAATTCGTAACGAAAAATGGCACATAAATTCCATCGACATCGGTAATGACACAACTGAATCTTTTCATCTCCTCAAGGGCGCAATCCACGGTGGCGGAAATCTCCCCCATCACACCATGCGGCTTGTTGAAAACACCGATTTCTATTATGTCCTCACGCGATATCATTCTGTGTGCTTATTTCTTTTTCTTCTTTTTTGAGTTCTGAGGAGCCTGCACAACCTTAAACTCATGCAGGACATGGGTAGCCGGATCTAAATTAATCTTGCCGTGAGAGTAATAGGACAAATCCTTGAAGATCTTTGCATCGTCCACATCTTCATTACTAATCTGGTAAATCAGTTTTTTCATGTGGTTGGCAATCAGCATCACCAATGCCTCGCGCTCCGGGCCGTCCTCATATTCACTCGCACGTTCTATCATTCGTTCAATGATTTTCCCATAATGGCGGAATGCGATAGGCTCCAGCTTGTAGTCAATCCTGACCGGCTTGGTGTTGAGGTTTTCTTCCTTCACCACATCATAGGGATAATCAATGTCGAGCTTGAAATCGCTCATTATTGCCAGGTGGTCCCACAGCTTATGCTTGTAATCGCTTTCTTCATGCAGCTCCACAAACATGTTGTCCATCATTTGAATAATGGTATAGGCACATCTGTTGCGCTCTTCTCTGTCTTCGATTTCGCAACAATGGTCCACCATCTGCTGCACGTTCCTGCCATACTCCGGCAATGCCAGCTTTTTCAGTTGTGTGTTGTAATTCAGCATTTTCTTAATAGTTTTGTCGTTGCAAAATTACTAAATCTTGTCTTTAAATCTCTTAATTTCACCTTTTTTAAAACAATTTCTTCGGCTTTATCGCTTGAAATTCTTTCAAATACAAGGGCGTGCAATATGCTATATCCAGAAAGTCATGCTCCCGGAAGGCCTTTTCCGACAAAGCCACCATATCCAAAGCCACAGGCTTCACACCATCGATCCATATCGCGTTTTCGCTATTGATGACAGCCTTAGCCTTCTGTGTGCCATTACCACAAAAAACAAGCTTGCCGGCTCTCAGCTCTTCAATGAAGGATTCTTCACTCAAAACAAGTGGCTGAGGCAGCATTTCCGCTTTTAAGGCAGGTGTATAGACTGCAGTATAGACCTCCATGCGACGTGCGTCAATCATGGGGACATATTTCACATCATCTTCCTCTATGAAATTATTAAACATTGCGCTAACAACAAGAAGTTGCAGTGTATTGACTCCTATCAGCGGCACATTCATGCCAAACGCCATGCCTTTTGCCTGCGCCAGCCCAATCCTAAGCCCGGTATATGACCCTGGACC
>JAGCVR010000028.1 GCA_017962285.1 Muribaculaceae bacterium
TATGCCCTGCCTCCCAATGAATATATCGTAGGCAAGGATACTTCCGCCAGCGAACCGCTCGCCCTTAAGGTTATTCCTGTTAAAGTGGATTCGCTGAAAGACATTCACGACTTCAAACCGGTGCGGGACGTTCCGTTCCATTTGTTCGACTATGTACCCTGGTGGATATTATGGATACTCCTCGGCATAATCCTCATTGGAGCGGTATTCGCGTTTGTCTATATCAAGTGGCTGAGGAAAGGGGAGAACCCGTTCCAAACCAAAGAGCAGCAACTGCCTCCTTACGAAGAGGCGATGCAACGTCTGCAGCAACTTAAGGCGCAGAACCTGTGGCAGAACGGTCAGGAAAAACAGTATTACACCATCCTTACCGATATCCTGCGTGAATATATCGACCGCCGTTTCAGCATCAATGCCGTGGAAATGACCACGACACAGATTATTGCCACTCTCAAGGAGAATGACGAGACCCGTGCCGTGAACGAACAGCTTAAAGACATTCTCGACATAGCCGACTTCGTGAAATTTGCAAACGCTCGTCCACTCGCCGACGACAATGAGCTTGCCCTGCAGCGGGCAATCAGGTTTGTTGAAGACACCAAGCCTGTGGAGCAACCGCAACCAGAGTCTAAACCCTCTGACGACGGAATACTTGAACTTGACGAAAAGGAGGAACAGAAATGAGCAGCTTCCAAAATCCATCACTGCTTTGGCTTTTTGTGATATATGCGCCACTTATTGCGTGGTACATATTCCGGCAGCGCAAAGCTCAACCCACGATACTGATTTCATCCACTTCGGCGTTCTCTCAGTTGGGTACGTCGTGGAAAGTGTTCCTGAAGCACTTTTCATTTGCATTGAAACTCCTTGCTCTAGGATGCCTCATCATAATCCTTGCACGTCCTCAGACACACGACAGCTGGTCGAAATCCGAAACAGAAGGAACCGACATTGTGGTTGTCCTTGACATTTCCACGAGTATGCTTGCAAAAGACTTCTCGCCAAATCGTCTTGATGCCGCCAAGGACGTGGCGACACAGTTCGTAAGCGGAAGAGAGACCGACAACATTGGTTTTGTGATTTTCGCTGGAGAGGCATTCACGCAAATCCCCATGACCACCGACCGGGCAACACTTATCAATGCAATTCATGATGTGGAAATCGGAGCACTCGAAGACGGCACTGCCATCGGCGACGGAATTGCAACAAGCATCAACCGAATCAAGGATGGTAAAGCCAAATCGAAAAGCATCATACTGCTCACCGACGGCTCGAACAATACCGGTGTGGTAGCTCCTCTCACGGCAGCACAGATTGCACAGAAATATGGCATCAAAATCTACACCATAGGAGTGGGGACAAACGGTACCGCACTTTATCCCGTGGCGATGGATTACAACGGACGCATTCAGTACGAACGCCTCCCGGTGGTGATTGACGAAGCCACCCTCAAGAAAATAGCGAGCACAACCGGCGGAAAATATTTCCGGGCGACAAACAAAGGCGTGCTAAAACAAGTGTTCGGCGAAATCGACCAGTTGGAAAAAACCCGGATGGATGTCCGCAACTTCAGTCACACCGAAGACAATTACATGCCTTGGGCATGGCTTCTGCTGGTGCTTCTGCTCATGGATGCCGTCATTAACCATGTGGTGCTTCGCCGAATACCGTAAACAATCATTAATCCTTTCAACAGAATAAACAAATGCTGAGTTTCGCAAATCCCGAATATTTATATCTGCTGCTTCTTGTTCCTCTTGTAGCGGTTGTCTTCATCTTTAATCGCATAAAAAGGAGAAAGAACATCGCACACTTTGGAAAAGCAAAAGTGGTGCGAGGTCTGATGCCAGATGTCTCGCCATATAAACCATGGATTAAACTCTCTTTGGAACTCCTTTTGCTGGTGATGGTTGTTATTATTCTCGCCCGACCCCGTGCCGGTTCGCACAAAACCACAAAAGCCGTAACAGGAATAGAAGTGATGGTGGCACTTGATGTTTCAAACTCCATGCTTGCGTCTTCATCCGACAACCCGCAAGACATCAGTCGCCTGCAACGCTCTAAAATGATTCTTGAAAAGTTAATCGACCGTTTCCAGAACGACAAGGTGGGTCTTATAGTTTTCGCCGGCAACGCCTATACGCAAATGCCCATTACGAGCGATTATCGCTCGGCAAAGATGTTCCTTAACGGCATCAACACAGAAATGGTGCCGACTCAGGGAACCGCAATAGGTGCAGCCATAAATCTGGCTGTCAACTCATTTTCAAAGAATAAAAAGAGCCATAAAACAATAATACTGATTACCGACGGTGAAAACCACGAGGACGATGCTGTGGGTGCCGCGAAAGATGCGGCAAAAGTCGGCATCCAGGTGAACGTGGTGGGGATGGGTTCCACCCACGGCGCACCAATTCCAATGCCGAACGGTGGCTTTATGCAGGACGACGCAGGGCAGGTTATCACAACCTACCTTAACGAAAAGATGGCACGGGAAATAGCGTCGGCAGGTGGAGGTGTCATGGTAAACGGAGGGGCAAGTGATGCCCTTGAAGTCCTGCAGGACACCCTGAGCAAACTCGCCAAAGCCAACCTGGAACAGGTCTCTTATACCCAACATGACGAGCAGTTCCCACTCTTTGCATGGATTGCGCTGCTTCTCCTGATTGCCAACCTTTTTGTAATGGAGAGGAAAAACACATGGCTCACCAAGTTTAATTTCTTTAGAACCGAAACGAATAAACAATGAATGTATTCCCGAAAATATTGCTGACTTTATGCCTGACGGCACTGCCTCTGGCCGGTGTGGCAAAAGATAAGTCGAAACAAGAAATTGCCACAAATAAGCAAGAACGCATTCTCATACGCAAAGGCAACAAGCTTTTCAACCAAAAACGCTATGCCGAGGCAGAGGTTCAATACAGGAAAGCAGCACAGGCAAATCCGGCTTCACCA
>JAGCVR010000029.1 GCA_017962285.1 Muribaculaceae bacterium
ACCAGAGAGCAGAAATGCTACTGGCGGTGACAGGTGCGACCAAGGGTGGCTCCCTCGATAAGTTCATTTACTTGATTATTCAGAACAATCGTACTCCGCTGCTTCGGAAAATCGCTCTTGCCTATGTAAAACTGTATCGGCAACAGCACAACATCGCTAAAGTGGAAATTGAAACCGCATCGCCTCTGTCGAAAGAAGAACTTGACAGAATCGTGGGTGTGGTGAAGAAGAAACTCAGCGACGTCGAGTTGGAAATATCTCATGAAATAAACCAGTCGCTTATTGGTGGCTTCAAGGTGAGAGTGGATTCCATACTTCTCGACGCTTCAATTAAAAATGAATTACAGAATTTGCGATTAAAACTTCTAAGCTAAATTTATTTAGATGATAAACCCAAGTGAAATATCAGAAATTATAGCGCAGCAACTTAGCCAATCACAGCAGTCGGTTCAGTTCGAAGAAGCCGGAAAAGTGCTTGAGGTGGGCGATGGCGTGGCGCATGTCTATGGACTGGACAATGTGGAAGCCAATGAACTGGTGCGTTTTGAAAATGGTGTTACCGGTGTGGCTATGAACCTTGAGGAGAGCGACGTTGGTGTGATTCTGCTCAACGAAGTGGATTCAATCTCGGAAAACATGCGTGTGGACCGGACACGTGAAATCGCTTCCATCGAAGTGGGTGAAGGTCTGCTGGGACGCGTTATCAACGTTCTTGCCGAGCCTATCGACGGCAACGGACCCATTGAGGGAGAGCGCATCCGTCTGCCTCTTGAGAGAAAGGCTCCCGGTGTTATTTTCCGTCAGCCAGTGAACCAACCGCTCCAGACCGGACTGAAGGCTATCGACTCCATGATTCCCATCGGTCGCGGTCAGCGTGAGCTTATCATTGGCGACCGCCAGATTGGTAAAACAGCGATTGCCATCGATACAATCATCAATCAGAAAGCCAATTACGAGGCTGGAAAGCCAGTCTATTGCATCTATGTGGCAATAGGGCAGAAGGCTTCAACAGTGGCAGGATTAGTGAACAAGCTTCGTGAAAGCGGTGCGCTGCCATATACAATCGTGGTGGCAGCAACTGCAGCCGATTCGGCATCTATGCGATATTATGCGCCATTTGCCGGTGCGGCCATCGGTGAATTCTTCCGCGACACAGGCCGGGATGCTCTCGTGATATACGATGACCTCTCCAAGCATGCTGTGGCTTATCGTGAGATATCGCTTATCCTTAAACGCCCGTCGGGACGTGAGGCTTACCCTGGCGATATATTCTATCTGCACAGCCGTTTGCTGGAACGTGCCGCTAAAATCAACGATAACGAGGATGTAGCTCGCGTGATGAACGACCTGCCGGAAGCGTTGAAACCAATGGTTAAGGGCGGTGGCTCGCTCACGGCTCTGCCAATCATTGAGACGCAGGCTGGAGACGTGTCGGCATATATCCCCACTAACGTGATTTCTATCACCGACGGACAGATCTACCTTGAGACTGCATTGTTCAACAATGGTATCCGCCCGGCTGTAAATGTGGGTATTTCTGTGTCGCGTGTGGGTGGTAACGCACAAATCAAGTGTATGAAGAAAGTGGCAGGTACCCTGAAGATTGCTCAGGCTCAGTATCGCGAACTTGAAGCGTTCACCAAGTTTGGCGGCGACATCGACGCGGTTACAGCCAGAACAATCGACACCGGCCGCAAAAACGAGCGCCTTCTTGTTCAGCCACAGTATCAGCCAATGCCAGTGGAAGAACAAGTCGCCGTCATTTATTGTGGCGTGAATGGCTTGTTGCAGAAATTGCCGGTGGAGAAAGTTCCGGAATTTGAAAAATTGTTTATCCAATACCTCAAGGGCAAGCATCAGGCGGATGTGCTTGATGTGCTGCGCACCGGCGTTATCAACGATGACGTTATGGAAAAACTACGTACAGCAGCCCAGGAAGTGATAGGAAAATATGAAAATTAATATTTCGTTGTTTACAAATTTGTATGTCAACACTACGCGAACTAAAGAGTAGAATCGGTTCTGTAGCATCCACCGAGAAGACTACCAGCGCAATGAAGATGATATCTTCGGCTAAAATGCGCAAGGCTACTTGGCAGCTGCATCGTCTGTCGCCTTATCGCGATATGGTGCAGTCGGTGATAAGTCATCTCTTGCTTACCGACACCGAGTTCACGTCACCTTTGATATCGCAACGCGAGGTGAAAAACGTGGCGATTGTGGTCTTCGGCTCCGACGACGGACTTTGCGGTGCATATAACATCAACATTTTCAAGCAGGTTCTTGCTCACATCAACACACAGCGTAAGCAGTCACCGGCACCAATTGGCTTTACAATTGTTCCGGTGGGGAAAAAGGTCAGAAAGGCTGTGTCGAAGATTGTGGGGGCTGGCGTGAAAATGCTCGCATTCGACTATATGCACACACGAAGCACGCAAAACGACCTTTCAAACTTCACGCAGGAGCTGAAAGAACGGTTCATGAACGGTGAATTCGACAGAGTTGATGTCGCCTATATGCATTTCAAATCCACAAGCAGGCAAGTGTTTACGATAGATCAGCTGCTTCCGGTATCTTACCAGATGCTGATGGATAGCGTGGACGCGGCAAATGCAAGCGCACCATGCCTGTTCGAGCCCGATGCGATGTCGATATTCAATTCGGTGTTGCCTCTGCATGTGCGTGCCATGGTGCAGGAAGTGTTTGCCGAAAGCGCCGCGAGCGAGCAGGCAGCACGTGTCATGGCGATGCAGACGGCGAGCGACAATGCGAAGGAACTGCTCGATGCCCTAAATCTTGAGTATAACAAGCTCAGGCAGCAGAGCATCACCACTGAGCTGCTCGATATTATCGGCGGTCAGGTGGAGCGTTGACGAGACATAGCGAACTATTAATAATGTGTTTTTCGGATGGAAGGAAGAATGTTGCGATATCTTTTGTGATTCCGAAACCGCAGAAAAGATAAAACCTCATATACAAAAGAATACTTATGAGCATCAAAGAGTATTTTAAATCTATCTTTAAGGGCATCTACAGCCTCCTTCAGGGAATGCAGGTTACAGGAAAAGAACTTGTTACGAAAAAAGTGACCGAGCAGTATCCCGAGAACAGAAATCACCTGCTTCATGAAGGTGGTATCCCTGAGCGTTTCAGGGCGTCGCTCGAATTTATCTACGACGACGAGGGCTACCACAAGTGCATCGCCTGCAAATCCTGTGAGCGAAACTGCCCTAACGGGACAATTCAGGTCATAACCAAGATGGTGGATCTTCCAAATGGCAAGAAGAAAATGAAGCTGGACCGCTACATGTACGACCTGGGCAGCTGCACATTCTGCAACCTGTGTGTGCTTACCTGCCCAACGGCGGCAATCCGCTTCAGCAACGATTTCGAGCAATCCACCTTTGAGCGCGAGGCGCTTGTGAAGCAGCTGAACTATCTCCCCGAAAAGGAGAAACCTGTTCCCGCTCCTGCGCCGAAACCCGCTCCTGCGCCGAAACCCGCTCCTGCTGTGGCAAAACCGGCAGAAGCACAGGCAAAACCCGCGGCAGAACCAACGCCCCAGGCAAAGTCCGCCGAGGAGCCAACGCCTCAGGAGAAGCCCGCTGCAGCCCCCGATGCTGATAAGTCTCCAGATAACACTGAAAACAAAGAAAATAAACAATAATGGAAGCGTTAGGAAATAATATCTTGTATATTGTGGTTGCATTGTCTATCATTATATTCTCTGTGCTGACTGTAACCACAAAGAAAATATTGCGCTCGGCTACCTATCTCATGTTTGTGTTGCTCGCAACTGCCATAATCTATTTCCAGATGGATTATGAATTTCTGGGAGCAGTTCAGATTGCTGTCTATGCCGGAGGCATTGTGGTGCTCTTTGTGTTTGCCATCATGCTTACGCACAAGCCAGGTAAGGATGCGGAACCATTGACCCTGCATAAGAAATGGATAGGTCTGAGTGCCGCAGTGCTCGGCGTGGTATTGTGCGCGTTCGCTCTGTTCAGCTATGCCAAGTTCTGTGGCGTTACTGCCAGGTCGTTCGATTCAATCGACATGGCGCAGTTGGGGCACATGTTGCTCAGCACCGACAAGTTTGGGTATCTTCTCCCGTTTGAGGCAATCAGCGTGCTCTTGCTCGCCTGCATCATCGGAGGAGTGGTAATAGCACGTAAACGATAAAAAGAAGGAGGAGAAGATTATGGACTTGACTTTGCTTATGTATCTTGTTCCCAGCCTCGTAATGTTTGGCTGCGGAGTGTTTGGCTTCATAACGCGTAAAAATATGATAGCAATGCTGATTTCGCTGGAACTGATGCTCAATTCAGTGGATATCAACTTTGTGGTTTTCAACCGCTTCCTCTATCCGGAGGGAAGCGAGGGAATGTTCTTCACGCTGTTTGCCATAGCGATTGCTGCCGCCGAGACAGCAGTGGCGATAGCGCTCATCATAAATGTGTATCGTGCTGTGAAGAACGTGGATATTAACCAACTTACGAAACTGAAATTCTAAATCATTATGCCTTTTAGTTACACTATATTAGTAATAGCGATTCCCCTGCTGATGTTCATTTTCCTGGGACTTGCGGGGGTGAAAATGGGAAAGAAGCTCACCGGCGTGCTCGGAGTATGTGCCATGGCAGTCACCACATTCATCGCCTTTGCGGTGGCGTTGACCTATTTCTTCGGCACCGGTCAGGGACAGATTGTGGATGGAGTGCGCCAGCAGTTGGTAGTTAACGACTGGTCATGGCTCGAATTCAACGATCATCTTGTCGTGAAGCTGGGTGTTCTTCTCGATCCCATTTCGGCGATGATGCTCATTGTCATCACCACAGTCTCGTTTATGGTGCATCTCTATAGCCTTGGCTATATGAGCGACCATCACTGCAAACCGGAAAAAGGATTTCAGCGCTACTATTCGTTCCTGGCTCTGTTCACGTTCTCAATGCTGGGACTTGTGGTCTCCACTAATATCTTCCAGATGTTCATCTTCTTTGAGATGGTGGGTGTGTCGTCCTATCTGCTAATTGGTTTCTACTATACATCGCCGGCTGCCGTGCATGCCTCCAAGAAAGCGTTCATCGTTACGCGTCTGGCGGATTTGTTCTTCCTGATAGGCATCATGGTGCTGTCATTCTATACGAGCACATTCGACTTCAAAGACCTGATGACTAATCCCACAAATGCCATTGCCAGCGCACAGGGACAGACGTTCCTCGGATGTTCTGTGATGGCTTGGGCTTTGACTTGCATTTTCATAGGCGGTGCCGGCAAGAGTGCCATGTACCCGCTGCACATCTGGCTCCCCGATGCCATGGAGGGTCCCACACCGGTATCTGCCCTTATTCATGCGGCTACCATGGTGGTGGCTGGTGTGTATCTCATTGCGCGAATGTTCCCGCTCTATGTGCTTGAACAAGGCGCGATGGACATTATCTGCGTGGTAGGCGCTTTCACGGCATTCTATGCTGCAGCAATAGCATGTGTGCAGAGCGACATCAAGCGTGCCCTCGCATTCTCCACCATTTCGCAGATTGCCTTCATGATGACCTCGCTCGCCGTTAGCAGCGCGCAAGGTTCACTGATAGAGATTCACGGAGGATACGGACTTGGCTACATGGCTTCCATGTTCCACCTCTTCACACACGCCATGTTCAAGGCGTTGCTCTTCCTGTGTGCCGGTGCCATCATCCATGCAGTTCACAGCAATGAAAACAGCGACATGCACGGATTGCACAAATTCATGCCCATCACAAGCATCGCATTCCTCATTGGCTGCCTGGCGATAGCCGGTATTCCGCCTTTTGCCGGTTTCTGGAGCAAGGACGAGATTCTCGTTGCGTGCTATGCGAAAGGACTTGGATGGGGCTTGTGGATGAGCATGGTGGCAGGTCTCACTGCATTCTATATGTTCCGCATCTATTTCCTGATTTTCTTCTGGAAAAAACATGAAGTTCACACCGAACATGCTCCTGCCGACCAGCCTTGGACCATGACGCTGCCGCTGATTATTCTGGCTGCCATTTCAATCGTTGCGGGATTTGTCCCCGCAGGAAATCTGGTAACCTGGGACGGTGCACATCTGCACACGCAGCTCAACTGGAGCGTGGCAGGTGCAAGTGTCCTCATAGCGCTTGTGGGAATAGGGCTTGCATTTAAGCTCTATTACAAGGAGAATCCGCTTCCGGCCCGCATGCGCAGCGCTTTGCCCAATCTCTGGGAGGCAGCTTATCGCCGGTTCTATATGGACGAACTTTATCAGTTTGTCACTCACAAGATTATTTTCCACCGTATCAGTAAACCCATTGCCTGGTTCGACCGTACCATTATCGACGGCACCATGAATCTGCTTGGCGACGTAACCAACTCGGCTTCCTATGCCATTCGCAGGCTGCAGTCGGGCAGCATTCAGGGCTATGTGTTCGTTTACCTGATTGGAGCGGTTCTGATTGCCGCTGTGACGATGGTGTGTGTATTAATTTAATATCTCTGAAACAGTAATTAAACAAGATAGCGATTATGATTCCTTTTTTAGATAAGATATTATTGATTAGTTTCGTTATAGTGCCGGTACTCAC
>JAGCVR010000030.1 GCA_017962285.1 Muribaculaceae bacterium
AAAAGTCCAAGGAGTATCAGAATCACTCCTATGGCAAGACGTGTGCGCTCATGGCTGAAAAACGCCTTGATACGCCCCCACTTCGACACTTTCTCGTCCTGTTTCTGCTTGTTGTTATCCTTAACTTTATCGTAGTTGCTCATATTCTGAAAAATTCTCTATATTATCGTTTAATACAAATTTATATTTGTCGCTTTTTTATCCTAATTCTCATTTTATCATTCCTTGACCCAGAAACTCCGGGTGAAAATCACCAATACGGTGAACAGTTCCAGACGACCCACCATCATCTCGAATGTAAGCAGCCATTTCGCCAACACCGGCAACGAGGCAAATGCGCCCGGCGCGTCGGTCACGCCATATCCCGCGCCGAAATTACTGAGTATCGACAGAGACGTGAAGAATGAGTCGAACCTTGGCATTCCCATGGCAGTGAGAATTATCGCCACTACCACCATCACAAGCAGGTAGATCGACAAGAATGCAATTACCGTACTCACGACCGAATTTGGCATGGACTTGCCTTCAATCTGCACCGTGGTAACGGCGTTGCTGTGAAGGACCTTGTAGAATTCGTTCTTTGTGTTCTTCACCATGACGAGGAATCGGTCAATTTTGGCTCCGCCCGAAGTGGAGCCTGCCATACCGCCGAAGAACACAAGCGCCACCAGCAGTCCGGCAATGAACTCTCCGTCGGTTTCATAGTCTATTGTAGCGAATCCTGTGGACGTGGCAGCCGCTATTGTATCGAAAAATGCGAGAGATATGCGCCCTCCCCAGTCGTCGCAGAAACCCTTGTTCCACATTCTCATCAGAATTATGGCGACAACCACCACTATCACCAGGACGTAGCACTTAAACGGACCGCTTTTCTTCGCATAAGAGAACCGCCCTCGGCTCAATGCGTACAACAACGAGAAATTCACACCGCCAAGGAACATGAAGACCGCAATCACCGTCGTCACATAAGCCGAGTTCCAGTAGAACACTCCGGCATTCTTCGTGGAAAAGCCGCCGGTTGCCATCGTGGTCATGGCATGACACACAGCCGAGAAGCCCCCCATCGGAACATAGAGCAAAACCGCGAGAATAACCGACAGACCTATGTAGATAAGCCACAGGTCTTTTGCCGTCTGGCTCACGCGCGGACGCATCCGCTCGTGAGTGATGCCGGTCACCTCGGCATTGAACAAAGCTATTCCGCCTTTATAATTCAACATTGGCAGCACTGCCAGCGTAAACAGGATAATTCCCATTCCACCAAGCCACTGAGTGGCGGCGCGCCAGAAGATTATGCCGTGGCTCTGAGCCTCAATATTGATAATCAGCGACGAGCCGGTGGTGGTGAAGCCCGACATAGTCTCAAAAAATGCGTCGGTCACGTTATTGAACGTTCCAGCCAAGAGATAAGGCAACATTCCGAATGCCGAGAAGAACACCCACACTATTGCCGTCAGCAGCAGTCCTTCGCGCTTGCGCATGGCGGAATTGCGGGGACGGATACCAAACATTATAGCACCGCAGCCAATGGTTACAGCACACGAAATGGCAAACGCAATCAGCACATCCTTCTCTCCATAATAAAGCGACACAAGCAAGGGGAATATCATGTAAGCCCCCTCAAACACAAGGAGCCACCCTATCACCCTCAGCACCACGGGGAAATTGATATGTTGAGAAAATATGCGTTGCATCAGCTGAAAGCTTTTTCAATTTTATGAAGTCCGCCACTGAGGCAGAATACCACTACATGGTCGCCGGCAACGAGACGCGTGTTACCGGTAACGAGCTCTCCTTTTCCGTCACGCACAAGACCGGCTATGGTCATGCCGAACGGCAGACGAAGGTTGCGCACTTCGGAACGGGTAACTTTAGAGCCTTCTTTTATCACAAACTCAGCCACTTCGGCATCGGCAAGGGCAAGACATTTCGAGTTTGTGTCGTCGCTGTCGAGCATGATTTGGAATATGCGGCTCGATGCCAGCAGTTTCTTGTTTATGATGGTTCCTATATTCAGTGTTTCCGCCTCATTGATGAACTGAAGGTTCTCCACCTCGGCTATGGTCTTTTTCACTCCATGTTCCTTCGCCATCATACATCCGAGGATGTTGGCCTCCGAACTCTCCGTCAGCGCCACGAACACATCAAAGTCGCTCACGCCCTCCTCCTCGAGCAAATCGGTGTCGCGAGGATCACCGTGCACAATGCTTGCATAAGGAAGCATCTGCGCCAGCTGTTCGCAACGGTCGCGATTCTCCTCGATAATCTTCACCGTGTGCTTGTTCTGTGCCATGCGTGCCAGCTGGACGGCGATTCTGCTGCCGCCCATAATCAGGACTTTCTTCACAGCAAGGTTCTCCTTGCCGCACACTTCCATTACCTGAGAAATATGCGCCTGAGTGGTGGCAATATACACTATGTCGTTCTCCCGTACGGAGTCATCACCGTTAGGGATGATTATTTCACGAGACCGCTTGATGGCAGAAACGTGCATAATCCGCGACAAGTCTCCCATTTCCTTGAGTTTCCTGCCCACGAGCGATGAATTGCTGCGGATCTTCACGCCCACAACAATCAATTCTCCCCCGAACAACTCGAACCAGTTTCTCACCCACGACTTGCTTAGTGACGTCATTATTTCTTTCCCGGCAAGGAACTCCGGATAAATCAGGGAATCCACTCCCATGTCGGTGAAATAGTCCTTGTTCTCGGGCTGGATAAACTCGAAATTGTCGATTCGCGCCACGGTCTTCTTTGCTCCAAGCGATTTGGCGATGGAACACGCCATCACATTCTGTGTCTCATAGGGAGTTACGGCTATAAACAAATCGCAGCGCGTGATTCCCGCGCTCAAAAGCGTCTTGAACGAAATGCCGCTGCCCAGTATCGTCATCAGATTGTAGTTCTCAAGCAACGCGAGACGATTTTCATCGTTGTCGATGACAATGATGTCCTGTTCCTCGTTCGAAAGCAATTTTGCCAAATGCGAACCAACTTCGCCCGCTCCTGCAATTACAATTTTCATAGCGCCTCTTTATTGTTAAGAATTGTTCTGATTTGATTCTCGATAGATTCACTGTCAATTCCGCACTGGTGCCTCAACTGATCCACAGTACCTTGATAAACAAACTCGTCGGGCACACCAAGTCGGGTTAAGCCGGTGTTGTACCCGTGACAGGCGATCCACTCTGCCACGGCACTGCCCAGACCGCCGTTCACCGCTCCGTCCTCAACAGTTATCACGTGGGAGAAGTCGCGGCACACTGTGTCAAGTATTTCCTCGTCAATAGGTTTGAGAAATACCATGTCGTAGTGAGTAACATTCACACCCTCGTCCTTAAGTCTCGCGGTTGCTTTTATCACTTCGTTGCCTATGTCGCCCAGACTGAGCACAGCCACAGGCGCATCGCCGGCGTTGAGAATCTGTCCGCGGCCTATCTCCACCGCCGCCATCTTATTACGCCAGTCCACAAGCACGCCGTTCCCGCGGGGGTAGCGGATGGCGAACGGCCCCATGCCCTCGAGCTGCGAAGTGAACATGAGATTGCGCAGCCAGTGTTCGTTGATGGGTGCCGAAACTATCACGTTGGGGATAATTCTGAGATATGCCAGGTCGAAAACGCCGTGGTGCGTAACACCGTCCTCGCCCACAAGTCCTCCGCGGTCGATGCAGAACGTTACGGGAAGCTTCTGAATTGCCACGTCATGAATAATCTCGTCGTAGCCACGCTGCAGGAAAGAACTGTAGATGCAGCAGAATGGATGCAGTCCGTCCTTGGCGAGCCCTCCGGCAAACGTCACCGCATGGCCTTCGGAAATACCAACATCGA
>JAGCVR010000031.1 GCA_017962285.1 Muribaculaceae bacterium
AGCCCAGCAGGAGCGGCAGGATCAGTATCAGGAATTTTTCCATTGCGATGTGAATTGTCTGATGGCTTCAACAAGGGTGTCGTTTTCGGGCGGCGACTGTGTGGCAATGCGGAAATGGTGAGGCGTAAGGCCGGTGAAGTTGCTCGCGTCACGAATCAGGATGCCATGTTCGCGAGCCAAGTATTCTTTAAGTTCGGCAGCGGAGGCCTGTTCTATCGTGCATAGGAAGAAACTGGTGACGGTGTCGTGAGCCTCAATTCCGTTTATCATATTCAGGCACTTCCTCAGCCGCTGCGTTTCATCGAGATATGCGTTAAGGTCGGGAATTACCCGCAGATTATTCTCAACGAGCCATTTCCCCGCCTCAAGCGACAAGGCATTAATCGCCCAGGGGCGATATTGTTCCCGCAACGCCCTGATTATGGAAGAAGAAGCCGTAACGTATCCCAGCCTCAGACCCGGCACTGCATATTGCTTGGTCATGGAGTGCAGCAGGATAACGTCGGTGCGCTTTACCGCCTGGGCGGGATTAAGCATGGGCGCTTGTGTGTAGTTCTCATAGGACTGATCCACTATGAGCATTGCGTGGCGGCCTGCCAGGGCCATCACCTCATCGGGCGGGATGGCGGAGCCGGTGGGGTTGTTTGGGTTGCACAGCCAGCACAGGGCGGCTTCCTCACACTCCTTATAGCCAAACACACGGCAGGCATCCTCATATTCCCTGAATGTGGGTGTGAGAATGTGGCATGTCCCAAGGTGACGGTAGGTCTGAGCAATGAGATAGATGGCATCAACGGCACCACTTGTAACGAGAACCTCATCGGGACTTATGCAACATTCGCGTGCTATCATCCGCTCGAGCGACGCAGCAGAGGGTTCGGGATACGAAGATATCACATCCATGCGGTTGTCCAGATGATGATACAGGGCGCTTAAATCAACTCCGGTGAAGATATTGGAGCTGAAATTCTTCCTGATGTTGTCGTACCTATATGTGTCGTCGCCGTGTCCTTCAATCATCGCCGCTGAGTATTCTATAGATTTTGTCCATGTCCACATTCTGCCGCACGTGAGCTGCGAGGCGGTCGTACTGTTCTTCCTTAAAGGCGAAGTAGTCGAATGGGACGCCTTCTTTATCCAGTTTGTCGCCGAACGGTTTCAGCAGAAAATCCACAAACGGGGCATTGTCGAGGATGCCGTGCACATAGGTGCCCATGCACTTGCCGTTGGAGACGTAGCCGTCGTCGCGGCCGTCGCTGAGATGTAGCAACGGCTGAGGCGCGGCATTGCCGTAAGGCTTGGTCTCGCCCTGGTGTATCTCATAGCCTTTCCCAAACTGGCAGGTCACCTGCCGGGTGTGTTTTTCGGGACACATCGTGGTTGTGGTGGGCAAAAGTCCCAGACCGGGCAACCGCTCAATGTCGCCTTCAATGTGGTCGGGGTCGAGCACTTCTATGCCCATCATCTGATATCCTCCGCAGATGCCGAGCACAGCCGCTCCATCGCGGTGCGCCTTCACTATGGCTTCGGCACATCCGTTGCGGCGTAGTTCGTAGAGGTCACTCAAAGTGGATTTTGTGCCGGGGAGAATTATAATGTCGGCATTCTTGATGTCCTCAGTGTTGCTGGTGTAGAACAAGTGGATACGAGGATCATGCTCAAGGGCGTTGAAGTCTGTGAAGTTCGACAGATGCCGCAGCATCACCACCGCCACGTTGACCTTGCCACGCTGCATCTGCATGGATTTCCCGGCGAGGTCCACGCTGTCCTCCTCTTCAATGTGTATGTTGCGGAAATAGGGAATCACACCCAGAACGGGAATGCCGCAGATTTCCTCGAGCATCTTTCTCCCGTCTTCAAAGAGGCGCATGTCGCCGCGGAACTTATTGATGATTATGCCCTTGATTAGGTTGCGGTCTTCGGGTTTCTGCAATGCGATGCTTCCATAAACGGAGGCAAAGACACCGCCACGGTCAATGTCGCCCACAAGAATCACGTCGGCATTGGCATGGCGTGCCATGGGCATGTTCACCAGGTCGGTGTCGCGAAGGTTGATTTCCGATATGCTGCCGGCACCCTCCATCACTATGGGGTTGTAGCGCGCCGCCAGTCGGTCGAATGCGGCACACACTTCGCTGCGGTAGTCGATGTCGGATGAGCCGCGCCGCCAGTAATCGTAGGCATTCTTGTTGCCGATGGGTTTGCCGTGAAGGATGACCTGCGAAGTGTGATCACTCTGGGGCTTGAGCAACAGCGGATTCATGTCGGTGTGGCATGGAATCCCGGCGGCTTCAGCCTGAACGGCTTGAGCGCGGCCTATTTCAAAGCCCTCGGGAGTGGCGAATGAATTCAAAGCCATGTTCTGCGCTTTGAAGGGGGCTGGATTGAACCTGTCTTGCCTGAAGATTCGGCAAAAAGCCGTCGCTACGATGCTCTTGCCCACGTCGCTCCCTGTTCCCACCAGCATTAAAGGATGAAGCCGCCTGTCTTTTTGTTCGTCGCCCATATAAAGTTCATTTATACGTTTCAATCCGCCCTGAGGGTTACTCTTTTTCGTTGGCTAAAACGAAAAGATAGTCCGAAAGCCGATTCATCAGTCTAAGTATTGATTTGTCGAGTGGATAATCGCGGCTCAGTGCCCATAAACAGCGCTCCACCGTGCGTGTCTGCGTACGTGCCAGATGGATGAATGCGGCAAGGGTGGAACCGCCGCCGGGTATCACAAAGCCGCCTTCGTGCGGTGTGCTGTCGATGGCTCCCTCCAATTGGGGCACCAGACTGTCGCAATGGAGTTCGCGGGGATTTGTGGTCCCCTCGGGGGTGGCTATGTGGCTCATGATAATCATCAATTCGCGCGGCACGGCACAGATGATCTGCGCATTGGCCTCGTCGTCCTTTATCATGGAGCGGACGATGCCCAGATGGGCGTTCAACTGGTCGATTTGACCGTTGGCGTTGATCCGCGGGTCATCCTTCGCCACTCTCACACCATTGCGCAGAGAGGTGGTGCCGTCATCTCCTGTCTTTGTGTAGATTTGCTTCATTTTATCTCGTATAGGTGGGTGTAACTTGCGAGTACGTTCTTGTATCGGATAATGGGGGTGTCAACCGGTTCGCCTTTTGCGTTCAGCACCTGAACAGACGATTGCGGCGTTTCGCCGAGGAAGCGGGTATAGTGGAACTCATGTCCGCGAAATTCCCTGCCGTTGAGGATGAAACGGCGATAGCCCAGCGACAGACGCAGGTCGGCCTTTCGTGCCGTGATACAGTAGGGAAGCACGCCGCACATGGGAAACTCGCCGTCGTCGGTGACTATGGCCTTGCAAAGGTACATCATGCCGCCACACTCGGCAATGATACGGCCTCCACGCTCGGCATAGTCCTTGATGGCTTGCCTTGTGGCTTCGGCATCGACGAGCGCTTGCAGGTGCTTCTCGGGGTAGCCGCCGGGCAGATAGAGCAAGTCCACGTCGTCGAGGCACGGGACGTCGGTCTCGGGGTTGAAAAACTCCACATTCTTCAGTGAGTCGATGTTCTCCTGATAGATAAACGAGAAAGACTCGCCGTTGAGTGCCACCAGTGTGCGCTTGCCGTCTTTTTCATCCTCGCGAACCGACGGGGAGGCTGGTTTGAAGTCTGTCTCCGCGCCGGGCATCAGTTCCAAGAGGCGTTGCCAATTCACATTCTTCTCAAGCAGTTCCACCAACTGAATGGTTTCAGGCCGCTCGCTGAAATCCAGCCCCAGATAGCGTGAGCCTTGCTCAAGAGCCGGATTCTTCGGAAGATAGCCGAAACACTCAATGCCAATGTCGTTGCACACCTGACGCAGCATGGCAAAATGTCGCTCCGACCCCACGCGGTTGAATATCACTCCAGCAATGCGCACGTCGGGGCGGAAATTCGCGAATCCCGAAATCAGCGCCGCCATGGAATAGGCTGCCGATTTTGCGTCAACGACCAGTACGACAGGAAGAGATAGTGTGCGCGCAATCTCGGCGGATGAGCCGGCGTCGCGGTCGTATCCGTCGAACAGTCCCATCATGCCTTCCACAATGCGCACGTCGGCATCGGCACCATAGCGGCAGAACAGTTCACGCACATGTCCCGCCGTTGCCATGAATGTGTCGAGGTTGATGCTTGGGCATTGGCACACCGCCGCGTGAAACTTGGTGTCGATATAGTCGGGACCGCACTTGAACGGCTGAACCTTATACCCTTTGAGCGTGTAAAGCGACATCAGTCCCCGGGCAATGGTTGTTTTGCCCGAACCGCTTGTGGGAGCCGCGATAAGAAAACCTGCCTTCATTATCAGTGGATTTAGGACTACAAATTTACGATAAAAATTCCTTATTTCGGGCACCTTGCCAGCAGTTTTTCGCCGGATTCCGATTTAAACATATTGACGTAAACATATGAAGTCGCATCTCCGATGCGCCATCGCCTCCGGCGCTGATTGTCTCAGATAAATCAGAAAAATTCGTAGTTTATTTTATGTTACATGATTATGATATACCTTCTCCTCTGAATCCACGGTGTGAGAAACCGATTATTTTTGTTATCTTTGTAATCGGAGAGCAATCAGAAGAGTCTGAGAGCAGAAATATCAGTAAGAATCATGAAGTTTCTATTCGACTTTGACGGAACCGTCACCAAGCACGAGACATTTCCCATCATCGCCGCACATTTTGGCGCCGGTGAGGAAATGACGCACCTTACCAGGCAGGCGGTAACGGGAGAGGTGGACTATGAAACGAGCTTGAGAAGCAGGGTGGAGATGTTGGGGCGGTATTCCGTCGCTGAAGTCTCGGCGTTGCTGATGTCGGTGGAGTTGAACGACGGCGTGGTGGGTTTCATCAAGGCTCATGCCGAAGCGTGCGCG
>JAGCVR010000032.1 GCA_017962285.1 Muribaculaceae bacterium
CAATTATTACTGTCACCTACAATGCCATCGATGAGATTCAGCCCACCATGAAGAGCGTGGCTGAGCAGACTTTCACAGATTACGAACACCTTGTGGTGGATGGAGCATCGTCCGACGGCACGCTCGACGTAGTGAACCGCCTCAAATCAGAGCGCACACGCATGGTGAGCGAGCCCGACCACGGACTCTACGACGCCATGAACAAAGCCATCAGATTGGCACATGGCGATTACCTCATCTTCCTCAATGCGGGCGACTGCTTCTCGACGCCCGACGTTCTTGCTCGTTTTGCCGCAGTGGTTACAGCCGATGCCGATGTGCTCTACGGGCAGACACAGATTGTGAACCAGGAGAGAAAAGTGGTTGGCAACCGTCACCTTACAGCACCGCCACAACTCAATGCACGCAGTTTCCTGAACGGAATGGTGGTGTGCCATCAGGCGTTTGTGGCGCGGCGCGAACTGGCTCCTCAATACGACATGCAGTACCGTTTCAGCGCCGACTATGACTGGTGCGTGAAGATATTGAAAAAAGCTCGGCATTGCGCCTATGTGGGCGATGAACCTGTAGTTGATTTCCTCGAGGGAGGAACTACAGCCAAGAACCATCGCGCGTCACTCATGGAGCGATACCGAATCATGTGCCGCCACTATGGCTTCTGGGCGGCAACGCTGCACCATCTGAGTTTCGTGCCACGCGCCGTGGCACGCCGTCTCAGCAGGTAGTCTTATTTTTTCTTCTTGAAATAGTCGTTATACATCTTAATGCCGAACACAATGGCACTGCACAGCGTGGTGACAAGGTTCGTCAAGAACAACGACCATCCTCTTTCCCAGCCAAGCATCCAGCCCTGACACATGAAGCAGAAGCTACCCACACCCATCATCAGGAAGGTGGGCAAGGCAATGCCGTCGGTATTGCGGGTTCTGATTGTTTGAATAGCCTGTGGCAGATAGCCGAGTATCATGCACACACTTGCCACGGTTCCGAAAAGTTCATAAATTCCCATATTACAAATTTCGTTTAGAAGCGTTAATCAGTTGGTTTTCTCCATCGGGTTCCACAACGTCACCGATGAATCAACGCAAAGTTACACAAAAAAACTGAATTGTGAAAATGTCCGAAAAAATGAGTTCGTGCAGTTTTATTTTTGTATTGCACACTACTTTCACTAACTTTGCAGACAATGAATGTTTTAATCATGTAAACACAAAGCAAAACAGAATATGAAGAGATTATTGGTTTTATCTTTAGCGGCAGCATTGATTACGGCATCCAATGCCGCGCCGCTGTGGCTGCGGTATGCGCAGATTTCGCCAAACGGACAGGAAATAGTTTTCACCTATAAGGGCGACATCTACAAGGTCGCTCTTTCGGGTGGGCGTGCCACACAGCTCACCACACAGTCGTCCTATGAATCCAGGCCCGTCTGGTCGCCCGACGGCAAGCAGATTGCTTTCGCAAGTGAGCGAAAGGGCGGACAGGACATTTTCATCATGAGCAGCGAAGGCGGCACAGCCCGGCAGCTCACGTTCAACTCTGCCGGCGAGACCCCGTGGGCTTTCTCGCCCGACGGCAAAGAGATCTATTTCTCAGCGTCCATTCAGGACCCGAGCACAAGCGCATTGTTCCCGTCAGGACGACTTACCGAACTTTACAAAGTGCCCGTGGCTGGCGGCAAAGTCAGCCAGGTGCTGGGAACTCCGGCAGAAGAGCTTTGCTGGGCAGGCGACGGCAGTTTCTTCCTCTATCAGGACCAGAAAGGTTTTGAAGACCAGTGGCGCAAGCATCACACATCGAGCGTTACGCGCGACATCTGGCGCTTTGACGTGAAGAGCGGCCGTCACACCAACCTCACCAACCGCGCCGGCGAGGACCGCAACCCGGTGCTCAGCCCCGACGGCAAGACCATCTACGAACTTGCCGAGCGAAACGGTGGCTCGTTCAACGTGTGGAAATTCCCCGTGAACGACCCTTCGGCTGCCACTGCGGTAACCAAATTCAAGACCCACCCCGTGAGATTCCTCTCGGCTGCCAAGAACGGCACCCTCTGCTACACCTACGATGGTGAAATCTACACCCAGACGGTGGGCGGAAACCCATCCAAAGTGTCCATAACTCTCACACACGACGACAGCGAGGACATACTGAAGAGAACCTACTCTAAAGGTGCCACCAGCGCCACAGTCTCGCCCGACGGAAAACAGGTGGCATTTGTGGTGCGCGGTGAAGTTTTCGTGACATCGGTGGAATATGGCACCACAAAGAAAATCACCAACACCGTGGAACAGGAAACAGACGTGTGCTGGCACCCGAACAACCGCGCCCTGCTCTATGCGAGCGAGCGAAACGGCAACTGGCAGATAGTGAAAGCTTCAATAGCCCGCGATGAGGAAGCCAACTTCCCCAACGCCACGCTCATCAAGGAGGAAGTGATTCTGCCTTCCACCAGCATTGAGCGCCGTCATCCGCAGTATTCGCCCGACGGAGGTGAAATAGCTTTCATCGAGAACCGCAACCAGCTGAAAGTGCTCAACGTACTCGACAAAAAAGTGCGCACCGTTACCGACGGCAGCATGTGGTATGAGACCAACGGCGGCTTCGGCTACCAGTGGTCGCCCGACGGAAAATGGTTCGCCTTTGAAATCATAGGGAATCAGCGCGACCCATACAGCGACATCGGCATCGTGAGCGCACAGGGCGGCAAGGTGACCAACATAACGCAGAGCGCCTATATCAGTGAGCAGCCCAAGTGGGTGATGGATGGAAACGCCATCATGTTCGTCAGCAACCGGTATGGCATGCGCAGCCACGGCTCGTGGGGCTCGCTCGACGACGTCCTGCTCGCCTTTGTGAACCAGGAGGCTCTCGACAACTACAATCTGAGCAAGGAAGATGCCGAGTTGCAGAAAGAAGCCGACAAGGACAAGAAAAAAGACGAAAAGAAAGACGAGGACAAAGACAAAGCCAAGGATAAAGACAAAAAAGCCGACAAGAAAGACATTGTGGTGGAACTCGAAGACATTGAGAACCGCATCGTGCGCGTAACGCCAAACTCGAGCAACATCGCCAGCGCGATGATAAACAAGGACGGCGACCAGCTCTACTATCTCTCGGCTTTTGAAAAGGGCTATGACCTGTGGAAGATGGACCTGCGCAAGCACTCCACGTCGCTGCTGAACAAAATGGACGCTAAATGGGCCAACATCGAGCCCACCGCCGACGGCAAGGAAATGTTCATACTGGGAAGCGGCACCATGAAGAAACTCACCGTGAGCAGCGACAAACTGAAAGACATCTCCTTCTCGGCACAGGTGAAGCTTGACCTCGCAAAAGAACGCGAATATATGTTCAACCACGTTTACCGTCAGGTTAAGGAACGTTTCTACAACAAGAACATGCACGGCGTGAACTGGGATTCAATGACCGAGGCCTATCGAAAGTTCCTGCCACACATAACCAACAATTACGACTTTGCGCAACTCCTGAGCGAATGGCTCGGAGAACTCAACGTGTCGCACACCGGAGGACGCTACTACCCTGCTGGCGCTGAAGCCACTGCCAACCTGGGCGTATTTTTCGACTGGAACCACGCCGGCAACGGTCTCAAGGTTACCGAAGTGGTGAAATGCGGACCTCTCGCCCACAAACGCTCCCGCGTGAAACCAGGCGTGATTATCGAGAAAATAAACGGTGAGGAGATAACCCCTGAAAATGACTACAGTCTCCTGCTGAACGGACTTGTGGGCAAAAAGACCCTCATCTCTGTCCGCGACCCGAAAAACGGAGAGACCTGGGATGAAGTGGTGAAACCCATCAGCAACTCGTCGCTGAACAATCTTCTCTACGACCGCTGGGTGCAGCAACGCGCACACCTCGTGGACAGTCTGAGCCACGGACGGCTGGGATATGTGCACCTGAAGAGCATGAACGACGCAAGTTTCCGCGATATCTACAGCCAAGTGCTCGGACGCTGGAACAAGCGCGAGGGCATCGTCATCGACACGCGCTGGAACGGAGGAGGACGTCTGCACGAAGATGTGGAAATCCTCTTCAGCGGCAAGAAATATCTCACACAGGAAATCCGCCTGTTTTTTATCCTCGACGCCGATGGCGGCCGTATCAACTCCGAGAGCTGCAGCGAGCCTGACCCTCTAGGTCATAACACCCCTGCTCTTTTTAGTCTTGTCCATCTGTGTCACATAGGACATATCCAGCTCGAACAAGTCAAATCCGATCTTTTGCAGCATTTCCGGAGACAAATGTCCGCTGCCGTAGCCATCGAGCCAAACCTTAAAGCCCAGCTCTCTCAGACGCTCTATCTGGATCTTGACATAATGGAAGTCATC
>JAGCVR010000033.1 GCA_017962285.1 Muribaculaceae bacterium
ATAGGTAATCAAGAATAAACCAAAAAAACTATTTTATATGAAACCCGAATTTGATCAACCAGTAAAGAGGCGTGGCTCATTCTGCTATAAGTGGGACTGTGACCAGATGCAGGATGACGTGATACCCATGTGGGTGGCAGACATGGATTTCCGTGTGGCAGAACCTATTGTGAATGCTCTTCGACGACGTGTGGAGCATGGCGTGTTTGGATATACAAAAGTGCCGGAGGAGTATTACAGGTCTGTGATTAACTGGTTCGGTCGTCGGCATGGCTGGAAGATTGAGCGCGAATGGATTCAATACACCACGGGTGTGGTGCCTGCCATTTCTGCTGTAATAAAAGCCTTGACAAATCCCGGCGATAAAGTGCTTGTCCAGACACCGGTTTACAACTGTTTCTTTTCATCGATAAGAAATGATGAATGTGAACTGCTTCGCGCGCCCCTTGTATATGCCAATAACACATATACAGTTGATTTCGCCGAATTTGAACGCGTCACAGCAGAGAATCACCCTAAAGTATTCCTGCTTTGCAATCCTCACAACCCATCAGGACGAGTGTGGACAAAGGATGAATTGCGAAAGATGGGTGAAATATGCCTGAAATACGGCGTGGCAGTTGTGGATGATGAGATACATTGCGAGTTGGTGATGCCCGGCCATGAATTCCATTCGTTCGCATCCATTTCACCGGAAATGCAGGATATATGCATAACGCTGAATTCGCCCAGCAAATCCTTTAACATAGCCGGTCTTCAGATGGCAAACATTATCTGTAACAATGCCGGAATCCGTGAGCGGATAGACCACATCCTCAATGTCTATGAGATTTGTGATGTGAATGCGTTTGCTCCACATGCCGTAATGGCGGCTTACAACGAGAGCGAGGAGTGGATTGATGCCTTGAACGAATATATCTTTGGTAACTACAGCGCTCTTGTGGATTTCATAAAGGAGGAAATGCCGCATCTGTCGGTGTGCAAACTCGAAGGAACATACCTCGCCTGGGTCAATATCAGCGCCACAGGTGTGGATGCCGATACTCTTGCCGCCAAGATACTGGAGCAGGGACGGGTGCTTGTGAACAGTGGATTGATGTACTCGGCAGGAGGCGAGGAAGGACGCGATTTCATTCGTCTGAACCTTTCCTGCCCGCGTGCGCAGATGATGGAAGCCCTGCACCGCATTGCCGGTGTAATCAATAATATCAAGGACTGAAATCAGTTGGTATAAAAGAGAAAATAAATGGGGGCGTGACTGACACACCCCCATTTGAATTGATTATTCTCGGCTGTTATTTCTTAACTGCTTTTTTTGCGACAGTCTTTTTTGCTGCCGGTTTCTTTTCGGCAGGTTTCTCGGCAGCCTTTTTAGGCTTAGCAACTTTCTTCTCGGTCTTTACCGGCTTTGCGGCTTTTTTCTCAGTTGCCTTAGTCGGTTTTGCCTTAGTAGCCTTCTTTGCTTTCACAACCTTTTTCTCAACTGGCTTTTCAGCTTCCTCATTAGGAATGAAGTCGCCGGTTGTGTCTTTCACAATGTTATTGCGGAGCATATCCACTTCGCGATGTAGTTGCTCAATCTCATTCTCCTGGTTACGGATAGTGAGGATGAGGGAGTTGAGCTCCTCGTTCTCAACGCCCGATGGGAATTGCTCTTTCACGCGTGTACGGAAGTCCGAGAGCACGTTCATGTAGTTCGTGAAAGCGGTGTAGGGTGAGTCGTAGGGGCTGTAGTGCGAGTGCACGGAGCCATCGTTGCTGTGCTTGGTGCTCATGTAGAAGAAGTGGTCGCTTGCCTGGAGGTAGTACCAGTCTTGCTTGATGCGGCGGTCGTTTGTGAGACGCACTTTTTCAGAAACGGAATAGAGTTTCTTCACGGCTTCCTGCTGAAGTGTGTTTCCAAGCCAAGCGCTTGTGTCGCGTGCTTCGTCGGCCCAAGATATGGGGTGCAGAACCGAGAGTTCACCCACTGGTTTCAGTTTGGTGATCACCTCTGTGGGTGTCATGAACTGGATGTCTTTTTGCTCGGCGAAGCGTGGCAGAGCTTTAATGAACTCAAATATCCCGCTTTCGCGTGGCTGGAGTTCTCCAAAAGTCTCATAGTTCATAAACAGGTTCACAAGTTGCTCCTCCTGTGGCAGTTGTGCAATCCAGTTGATGTACTTGTCGGCTGTGAGAGGATATTCACTCCAGTCGAAATTGCTGAATTGGAATGTGATGTCATCGCTCAGTTTGGAGTTCTTGAGAAGCAGTTTAAGCTTTGGTGCTGACGCGGCAGAATAAACATAGTTCGGAGATTTCCATCCAAGGATGTGTTTTGCTCCGTCGGTAATAGCGCCTTTGAATCCCATGGAGTGAACCATTGCTGCGATGTCGTCGTCGTAGATAAGCTCGGTGTTGCGGAACACTTTGGGGTGCTGTCCGAACAAATCGTAGATTTTCTTGTCGTGTTCCTTAACCTGTGCCACAAATTCTTCGGGGTCTTCGAGAGCAGCGAGCGAGTGTGCATAGGTCTCGCTGAGGAATTCCACGCATCCGGTTGCTGCAAGTTCCTTCATAGAGTCGATGAACTCGGGAACATATTGCTCCAACTGTTCCAGAGCAGTTCCGCTTATGGAGAATGCTACCTTGAATTTCTTGCCGTGTTCCTTGATGATGTCCAGCAGCATTTCGTTAGCCGGCAGATATGACCGCTGTGCAATGCGTGTTATGATGTCATCGTTAGCGAAATCGTCGTAGTAGTAATGATCGTTACCGATATCGAAGAAACGATATGTTTTCAGACGGAATGGCTGATGTATCTGGAAATAAAAACAAATTGCTTTCATAATATTTGAAAAGAATTTAGAATGTTAATGATTAATTAGAGAATTATAGATGTCGATTACTTTTGCTCCGGCTTTTTTCCATCGAATCTGGTCCACTTCATCAAGACCGTTCTCGTGGAGTTGCTTGAACATACCCTGGTATTTGATGATGGAGTACATTGCATCGGCCATGGCATTGATGTCCCAGTAATCAACTTTAATGACGTTGTCCAATATCTCGGCGCAACCGGATTGTTTTGAGATAATTGACGGAACACCCATCTGCATGGCTTCCAAAGGCGAGATGCCGAAAGGTTCGCTTACGCTGGGCATTACGAACACGTCGCTTGCCTTGAGCATTTCATACACTTGTTTCCCTTTCAGGAATCCGGCGAAGTGGAACCGGTCGGCGATGCCTCGTCGTGCTGCCAGACGTATCATCTTTTCCATCATATCGCCTCCTCCTGCCATTACGAATTGCACGTTGCGTACTTTGCGAAGCACGAGGGCTGCGGCCTCAACGAAGTATTCGGGACCTTTCTGCATGGTGATTCGTCCGAGGAAGGTAATCACCTTGTCGTGCTTTGGAGGCACCTGAACATTGAGCAGTTCTTCGCTCAGCGGTTCCACTGCGTTGTGCACGGTAATTACTTTTTCGGCGGGGATGCCGTATTTTTCTATCACAGTCTGACGTGTGAGGTTACTTACGGTGATGATGCGGTCGGCATTAAGCATACCATCGCGCTCAATGCTGAACACCGTGGGGTTAACGTTGCCACGGCTGCGGTCGAAATCGGTGGCATGAACATGAATCACCAGAGGTTTTCCTGTTACCTGCTTGGCATGAATGCCGGCAGGGTAGGTGAGCCAGTCGTGCGAGTGAATCACATCGAAGTCGATGGTTCTTGCAATCACGCCAGCTACAATGGAGTAATTGTTGATTTCTTCGAGAAGATTGTCGGGGTAACGTCCCGAGAACTCAATGCAACCCAGGTCATTGGTGTTCATGTAGTTGAAGTCGCTGTAGATGTGGCTTCTCAGGTCGAAATAGAGTTGCGGGTCCATAACGTTGCCGATGCGATTCTGCACATAGTCAGCACTGACATCTCTCCAAGCGATGGGGGTGCAGTTGGCACCAATTATTTTCGCAAAATCTTTAGGTTCATCGCCCCAGGGTTTTGGGATGACGAATGTTATATCCATATTGCCATTTTCCGCCATACCTTTCGACAGACCGAAGCTGGCTGTTCCAAGTCCACCGAGTATGTGGGGAGGGAATTCCCATCCAAACATTAAAGCTTTCATAATATATAGTGTGTTATTAAGCCGTATGATTAAACATCTAAGTTCTTAAGCATTCTCAGCACTTGCAGCACACCGCCGACGTTGGCGGCGAAACTCACGGCACCTCGCCCGATGAAAGGCGGATTACCGTCGTAGAGTTCGGAGAGTGTGCCTATTCCGCCTTGCGACATTTCATCTTCAATGCCAATCATCATTCTTTCCACGAATGACAGACCTCCAAGTCCGAAGATCTTGATATAGGCATTGCAGTAGAAACCAAGCAGCCAAGGACGGGCAGAGCCGTTGTAATAAGCATATTCCCGCTCTTGCGGATTGCCAAGATACCATGGATTATAGCCATAGCTCTTAGGGCTGAGTGTGCGAAGTCCTTTTGGTGTCAAAAGCTCTCGGGTGACGACATCGAGAATGGATTTTCTCTGCCGCCTGTTGAGCGGAGAGTAATCAATAGCTGCCGCTATCACCATGTTCGGGCGCACACTGAGGTCGGTGTAGGAACCGTTTACATAATCATAGGCATATCCGAAATCGTTGAGGAAGGTGTCGGGGAACGAAATCTTCACTTTTTCGGAAATGGATCTCCACCGTTCCACATCGGCGATGTGGCGTTTGCTGTCGGCATAGATTTCTTGCGCGAACATGAGGGCATTGTACCACAGGGCGTTGAACTCAATGAGGTAACCGGTTCTTGGAATAAGCGGAGTGCCGTCGGGATTGGTTGAGTTCATCCACGACATGGGACGTTTTGTTCCATCGGTGGCAACCAGTCCGTTGTCATCGAGATGAAGATTGGGATGGCGGCCGTCGATGATGAAATTAAGCGCATCTTTCACAAATTTACCATAGCGTTTGCGAGCTGTCTCGTTGTTGGTGTCTTTAGAGTAGCGCTGAACTGCCCATATGGCCCATAACGGCACATCGGGCAGGTCAATTCCCTGCAGGTGCTTGTCGGGCTTGCCATCAGCCATCCATCGGGTAAGCGACTGCACGCCGGTATCCATTATATCCTCAAAGTCGGGACGGTGATGGTTGCTCAGTGTGCATCCGGGCAATGCAATGAATTCGTCACGGGCGCGAATCTTGAACCAAGGGTATCCGGCGAGAATGTAGTGTCCGTCGGCATTGGTGATATAGAATTGCTTGGCACTGTTTTTAAGGCAGTTGTAGAAACTGGTCCGCGGTGTGCGGGTGGCAATTTCGTCTTCGTACATCTTGGCGAGGTTGCGCGTGTTCACTTCGTCGATTCCCGCAGAGAAGAAAATGCTTTCGCCTTTCTTTATTTCCACTTCGAAGTAGCCGGGCACAAACAAGTCTTCCTTGTAAGGACTGCCGCGCTCCTGGTCGTTGGGATATTCAA
>JAGCVR010000034.1 GCA_017962285.1 Muribaculaceae bacterium
ACGAGTGGCTCTTCGGCCATCAACGAGATAAATATTGAAAACATACATCCCAACCCTGACCAGCCGCGAACGTCCTTACAGGAAGACTCTCTCGAGGAGCTGGCTTCGTCGATTCGCGAACTCGGAATAATCCAGCCGCTCACCCTGCGCTCAATGCCGAATGGCGATTACCAGATTATTTCGGGTGAAAGACGCTACAGGGCCGCCAAAATTGCAGGCCTGACATCGGTGCCGGCTTACATCCGCACCGCCTCCGACTCCGAAATCACCGAAATGGCTCTCATTGAGAACATTCAGCGCGAGGACCTTAACGCTATTGAGATTGCGCTTACTTTCCGCAAACTCATCGACCAGTACAAACTCACCCAAGAGCGACTCAGTCAACGGCTAGGGAAGAAACGTGCAACCATCGCCAATTTCCTGCGCTTGCTGCGTCTGCCGGCAGAAGTGCAGCTTGGTCTGCGCGACCACACACTCGACATGGGGCATGCACGTGCATTGCTCTCAATCGACTCGCCGGCAAAGCAGCTCCGTCTCTACAACGAAATAGTGAAAAAAGGTCTCTCTGTACGTCAGGTGGAACAGCTTGCCAGGCAATACGAGCAAGAGCATGATGCTCACGGCGGAGAATCTGAAAACCCAGCCAAACCATCGCAAAGAAAAGACTACTCAATCCTCACGCGCCACATTTCAAAGACTTTTGGCGTGCCTGTTAAGTTCTCTCTTTCCGATAGCGGAAAAGGGAAAATCACCTTCCCTTTTCAGAATCAGGACGAACTTGAAAGAATAATTTCTATATTTGACAAATTAAAACAAGAATAAATTCCTCCCTTGAAGATTACGGCACATAGAATCATTCCCAGACTGACGGCAGTGCTTGTCTTGGCGTTGTCGCTGACTGGTGTGCAGGCTCGGGAAAATGCTTCAGTGAGTCAGGAGGATTCCACCGCTTACACTTCTGTCCATTCCACCAAATCTCTCCACCGCGACCGCAGGACAGTTAACGTTCCGCAGAAAGAACTCAGAGACAAGGAATCGGGAGTGAGAATCGTGAACATTGAAGGCGACACAGTGATGCTTTCGGGCATGGATTCCATTGCCGACCTGCAAGGTGTGGAAATTATTAATCCCGCCGATTCTGCCATGGCACCGAATCTGGGGAAAATCCGCATTTTCAACCCCGACCCGATGAGGGCAATGTGGCTGTCGGCTCTGTTTCCCGGAGCAGGCCAGATATATAACCGACGCTACTGGAAACTCCCCATAATTGTGGGGGCTTTCGTGGGATTGAGCTACGGCATGTCGTGGAACAACCGGATGCTTTCGGACTATACCAAGGCCTATCGCGACGCGATGGACGATGACCCGAATACGAGAAGCTACATGGATCTCTTTGCCCCCACGGTGAAAGAAGAGACCCTCGACAAATCATGGCTGCAGAATGTGCTCCGCAGCAAAAGGAACTATTACCGCCGATATCGCGACATCTGCATCTTCTGCATGGTGGGTGTGTATCTGCTCAACGTTCTCGATGCCTATGTGGATGCGTCGCTGGCTCATTTCGACATCTCTCCCGACCTGTCGATGAAAGTGAGACCCGCCGTGATGCAGCCCGACATGACGCGATTGCCTGCGGTTGGTCTGCAGTGCGCAGTTAATTTCTGAAAATCAATAATCATCTCAAAATATGAAAATCAAAACATTAAATATCATGCTTAAAAAAATTTCTCTTGTTGCAATGGTTGTGCTGATGGCATTACCTTCTTCAGCAGCTAAAAAGCAATCAATCCTGTCGCTAAAAGAGTCAATCACCGACAATGACATCGTGTACCCAGAGAGTTTTGAGACCAACACCACAGAACTCATGCAGAACTGGTACCTGCAGAACTACATCGTTCTTGATGCCGATGTTGAGAAACGCGACGCCGCAGTGGCTTCCGATGCCGAGTACATCAAACGGCTTTCGGCAATGCCGACCGTTATTGAAATGCCCTACAACCAGATTGTCCGTTCCTATATCGACCGCTATATTACCCGGAACAGGACTTTGGTGGAAGAAATGCTCGGTATGAGTCTCTATTATATGCCGATTTTCGAACAGGCTCTTGAACGTGAGCAGCTTCCTCTGGAGCTCAAATATCTGCCTGTGATTGAATCTGCACTTGACCCGAACGCCGTTTCCCGAGCCGGAGCTGCCGGATTGTGGCAGTTTATGGTGGCGACTGGAAAAGGTCTCGGGCTGGAAGTGAATTCTCTCGTTGACGAACGCCGCGACCCTTACCGCTCGTCGGATGCCGCCGCCAAGTACCTGAAGAGTCTGTTTAACATCTATGGGGACTGGTCTCTTGCCTTGGCTGCCTATAACTGCGGTCCGGGCAATGTCAACAAGGCTCTCACGCGCGCCGGCAACTCGGAGAAAACGAAGGATTTCTGGGATATTTATGCTTATCTTCCCCGTGAGACACGCGGTTATGTGCCGGCATTTATCGCCGCAAATTATGTGATGACTTATTTCAAATCGCACAACATCAGCCCGTCGCTTGCAAAGAAACCGCTTATTACCGACACCATTTCGGTCAACCGGTACATACACTTCAAGCAGATTGCGTCTGTGCTCAATTTGTCGATTGATGAAATTCGTGTCCTCAATCCCCAGTATCGCCGCGATGTCATTCCTGGCGGCAACCGTTCCTACACGTTAACGTTGCCTTCGCAGCAAATCTACAGCTATATCCTCAGTGAAGACAGTATCGCCAACTACCGCACCGACCTCTATGCCCACCGCGAAGTGGTGGAGCCGGTCTCTGAGACTTCTGTCAGTCAGGATGGCGGTTCCTACACATGGGAAACCAAGCAGGTTACTCAGTATCACAAGGTGAGGAAGGGCGAAAAGCTGGGAGCCATAGCCAAGAGATACGGAATGTCGCAGAAATCACTGAAGGCTATGAATGGCCTCAGGAGCAACACCATTAAAAGGGGGCAGACGCTCAAAGTTGTTACATCCAAGCGTGTCAAGGTGTTCAAGCCCCAGCCGACCCCTGTTTCTGCGGAACCGGAATTGGTGCAGAACGATATTCAGGAGGGTTTCGATGCCGACTCGGCAGCCGTTGCTGAACAGGTGGCGCAAGCTACTGCCAAGAACACGCCGTATAAGGGTTCTTACAGTATCGATACTCCACGCCCGGAGCCAAAACATGTTGCCGAAGATGAGGTGAAGTCGCAGGCATCACAGGCGCATGAGCGGAATAATTACTACACAAGTCAGGCCGGACGCCGTGAAAGCAAGGAACAAAACTACCGCCACTCTCGCAGCAGCCGTCAGACGCCGCCAAAACCTAAGCAGCACACCATCAAGGAAGGAGAGAACCTCACCAAGATTGCAAAACGCAATGGTGTAACTGTTGAGGAACTGAAAAGGGCCAATAACATCAGCGGAGACAAGATTAAAATCGGCTCCACATTGGTCATCCCGTCAAAGCAGCAGGCAGGTGGTAAACACAGCCGCGGGAAAAAATCAGGACATCGCCGCCGTCGTTAGGACGCGTCACCTTCGCTACGCGGGCGACCTACAAATTCGAAAGTGTCAACGTAAACCTCGGTAACGTAGCGCTTTATCTGATTCTTGTCCTCCCACGCACGGGTGCGGAGCTTTCCCTCTATGTAGAGCTGGCTCCCTTTGCGGATATATTTTTCGGCTATTTCGGCATTCTTGCCCCACATCACAATGTTGTGCCATTCGGTGCGCTCAGGTACCTGAGCTCCGTTGGCTGTTGTGTAGCCACGTTCCGAAGTGGCGAGCGGGAAAGATGCTATGGCATTTCCCTGTGACGGATATCTCACGTCGGGGTCTTTCCCCACATTACCTATAAGTATTACTTTGTTTACCGACATATCTTTTTATGTTTTTAATTATACTCTATTCTAACATGGATTTAGCATGAGGCCCACGCGCTCATGCAGCCCGAAAAGCAAATTCATCAGGTGAACGCAGTTGCCCACATCGCCCTTGATTTCGCTGTCGATAGTAGTCCGCAGAAGCAGGCGGCTGCCATCGGATTTTAAGGAAATGAAGCATTTGTTCGTGCCTCTGGCATCACCGGAGTTGACCTCATTCACCAAAAACGTGAAGTTGTGGTCGTCGTAATAATCCTCGTACAGTTCACGCAAGACATCCTCAGCAACTCTGCAGTCAACTGAGGCTTCCATAAGCAGGTCGGAACTGTCGTCGGTCTTCATGAAACTTATTTCCAACGGAGAATTGAAACTGGACTGCAGGCTTGATAATGCAGTCTCAATCTCGGTCTTCGTCTCGTTGTCATTGAATTCGCGGCTACCGCCCGTGAACGTGATTTTTACGGTGCCGGACAAGAGCAGATTCTTGGCGAGCGGAAGCAGCCCGAGCAATCCGGCTATAGTGGTAGCGTGAGGGCTGAACACCCTGTGAGTGTCGCGTACGATGAGCTTTCGGTTTAATTCTGCAATGCCGGTAATATATGGCGTGGATTCCAGAGCGGTTCGGATGCCAGATATGACATAGGCATCTTCTCTTAAGTTCTTCAGTACTTCTCCGGCCTTCTCGATATCGGCATCATCGCGGATAAATATCACATCCAATTCCTGCGTATTGATGGCGCCAAACACTAAATCTGTTTCTCCGACAAGTTCGCGAAATACACGGTCAACCCGTGCTCCTTCATATTCCGGGCAAATCAACGCTTTCACCTCCACGTCGGGATGATGAAGAAGTATCGAGAACAGTTTCTTCGTTTGTCGGTTGGCTTTGCCGATAATTCCTGCTTTTATCATAGTGGTGTGGATTTCTTTTTCAAATAATTATGATGTGGTTGTTATGTTCGTCCGCATTATTCACCATTTGTTATTAATTTATCTTTTCAGAGGGGATAAACTGCGATAGCAACGTCCTCACTTCGTCTCGCGTCGTGCCCTCCCGGATAATCGCAAATACAGTGTCGGCTCCTGCTATTGTGCCGAGAATGGCGTCGGAATGACTCATGTCGATGTCGTAGGCAAGTCCTGTAGCGTAACCGTTGCGGGTCTTTATTACGGCGATGTTTCCCGAGAACTCCAGGGAGATGTAACCCCGTTGTTCAATTACACTTGCCCTGTGCTCACCTTGCAGAAGCATGGAGTCCTTAAGATGATTGCTGTCGGGAATCATATAGATGTATTTCCCGTTAGAAGTGGCAACCTTGGTGATTTGCAATTCTTTAATATCACGCGACAAAGTGGCTTGTGTTACATGATGCCCCTGCTGATTGAGCTTGTCGCACAATTCCCACTGATTGCTCACTGCTTCATGTTTGATGATGTCGATTATCAATGCATGACGCTCTTTCTTATTGCTCATAAGATTATCGATAAAAAGTTTTCATGAATATTGCAGAGGCAAAATTAAGAATAATTATGCAATTATGCAAAATCAATATAAAAATCTTTGAAAAGCAATAAATTCGGCGCTTCCACGTTTAAAAAATGAGATATTTATTATCATATTTTACGTCATAAGAATGAAACTTGCTGCAAAAACCATCATATTTGTCATCTTGTCGCTTATTGTCGCTACTTCGGTCACCGGCTGTAAAACACCGAAAATGCAGGATGCCGACGAAGCTCTGTGGCGTGGCGAATACTACGATGCCGCCAACATCTATCGTAAAATCTACAACCGGCTCACCAAGCGTGAACAGCGCTGGCTGCGTGGAGAGGTGGCTTATAAAATGGGTACTTGCTACCTGGCTTTGAATCAGGCATCAAGGGCAAGTGCAGCTTTTCAGAATGCCATCAGATATGAATACCCCGACTCGATGGCATTGTTTTATCTGGCGCAGGCTGAGCATCATGAGGGCAAATTCGCACAGGCTGCGAAACATTATCAGGAGTTTCTTGACAAAGTGCCCGACCACTTCATGGCTCGCGTGGGACTGCGTGGATGCCAGATAGCGCCCAAGCTCAAGGCGGAAGGCTCGCGCTATGAAGTTCATCCCGCGAAATTATTCAACTCGCTCCGTGCCGACTATTGCCCAATGTTCCTTGACGTGAATGCCGATCAACTCTATTTCACGTCATCGACGGAAAAAGCCACCGGCGACAAGAAAAGCGAAATCACCGGCACAAAGAAGGGTGATATATTTTTCTCGAAAAAAGATGACAAGGGGAAATGGCTTCGCCCTGAAATGGTGGAAGGGGAACTCAATACCGACCAGGACGAGGGCGTAACCAGTTTCAGCCCCGACGGCTCCACCATGTATCTTGCACGTGCCGTGAGAAAGCCCGATGGGCCAACGGCGGTGGAAATATGCACTTCCCAACGCAGCGAAGCCAAGTGGAGTGCTCCGGTGAAGTTCGAAATTATCAATGATACGCTCTCCAGCCTTGGCGACCCGGGCGTGAGTGCCGACGGAAAGTATCTTTACTTCACCAGCGATATGCCAGGAGGGCAGGGCGGCTTGGACCTGTGGCGCGTGAACATCAAGGACAAACGTGGCACTCTGGAAAACCTCGGAGACCAGATCAACACGCCTGGAAATGAGCGTTTCCCTTACAGCCGCACCGACAGCATCTTGTATTTCTCAAGCGACGGACATGCCGGAATGGGTGGACTCGACTTGTTTAAGGCCACTCTTCAGCCCAGCGGGAAATGGTTTATAGAGAACATGGGAAGTCCCATGAACAGTGCAGATGACGATTTCGGCATCACCTTCGGGAAGGGCGAATCGGGCTTCTTCTCGTCAAACCGTAAGGATGCGCGAGGCTATGATCATATCTTCAGTTTTATAAAGCCCGATTTGCAAATATGGATTTCGGGATATGTACTCGACAAAGACGAAGAACCTGTGCCGAATGCCATTATCCGCATAGTGGGCAACGACGGAAGCAACCAGAAAGCCATGTCACGTCCCGACGGCTCGTTCCGTTTTGACCTACAGCGCGGCGTGAGATACGTGATGATGGCTGGAGCCGAAGGCTACCTCAACGGCAAGCAGGAGTTTACGAGCGACATTGAGGAGGCCGATGCAGAATACAACGTCGATTTTATTCTCGCTGCCGCCACTAAGCCACAGGTGATTGAAAACATCTTCTACGATTTCAACAAGGCTACCCTTCGTCCTGAATCGAAAGAGGCCCTCGACGAAATGATACAAATCCTCAAAGACAATCCAAACATCATTATAGAAATGGCTTCTCACACCGACCGCATAGGCTCCGACGCCTACAACGACCGCTTGAGCGAGCGGCGCGCCAAATCGGTTGTGGACTACCTCATAGAACATGGTATTGCACGCGAACGTCTCAAACCGCAGGGCTACGGAAAGCGCGTGCCAAAGACTGTGACCAAACGCATCGCCCGGCTCTATCCGCAGTTTGCCGAAGGCGACGTGCTCACCGAAGAGTATATCTCAAAACTTGACCCGGAAAACCAAGCCGCTGCCGACCAGGTGAACCGCCGCACTGAGTTCCAGGTCATTTCCACCATCTACTAACATCCTTTCTCGGAAACGGAAATCACCTTATAATTTACCAAAACGGCACAAAAAAGTGCCATTCTGGTAAAAGATGCCCCAATAATTGCGTTCAGGCAGGTTTGGTTATTTGGGAAACTACTATTAACTTTGCAAGTGAGAAATCACTTTGCAAGAAAGACGTGTAACACAGCAAAAAACAAGGAAGAATTATGTTTTCAGGAATAGTTGAAGGAACCGGACGCGTTGTGCGTCTTGAGCATGAAGGCGACAACATTCATTTCACCATAGCATGCGATTTTGTGGACGAACTGAAGATTGACCAGAGTGTGGCTCACAACGGCGTGTGCCTCACGGTTGTGGCTCTCCCAGGCGATGGAACCTACACGGTTACCGCCGTGGACGAGACACTCAAGCGCTCAAATCTGGGACTTCTCCGCATAGGAGATGAGGTGAATCTTGAGCGGAGCATGATTGTCAATGGCAGGCTCGACGGACACATAGTGCAAGGGCACGTGGACCAGCGCGCCGTTTGCGAAAGTGTGACGGAGCTCGACGGCAGCTGGACCTATCGTTTCCGTTACGATGTCAGCCCCGAGATGGCGCGAAAGGGATATGTTACGGTGGAAAAAGGCAGCGTGGCGGTGAATGGAGTGAGCCTTACGGTGTGCAATTCCACGAAAGACAGTTTTGAGGTGGCGATAATTCCCTACACTCACGAACACACCAACTTCCACAGCATAGTGAAGGGTACTGTGGTGAATATTGAATTCGATATCATTGGCAAGTACCTTGCAAAAATGATGGAATTTGGTTTGAAATGAAAAAAATAGGTATCATATCCGACACTCATTCTTTCTGGGACGACCGGTTCGCAAAGTATTTTGCCGATTGCGACGAGATATGGCATGCCGGAGACATCGGCAACGAGAAGGTGCTCGACCGTCTGGCAAAGGTCGCTCCGGTTGTGAGGGCGGTGTATGGTAATGCCGATGGCGGTGTGCTTCGTCATCGACTCAAGGAGTTTGAAATTTTTCAGGTGGAAGGCGTGAAGGTGTTCCTTATTCACATCGGAGGGTATCCCGGGCGGTATGCGCCTGGAATCAGGACACGTCTCGAGGTGTCGCAGCCGCAGCTCATGGTATGCGGACACAGTCATATCCTGAAAGTGATGCCCGACCGTGTGAACCGTGTACTCGTCATCAATCCTGGTGCTGCCGGCAGGCAGGGCTGGCAACGGGTGCGTACGCTGATTACGCTTGTTGTTGATGGCGACACGATGAAGAACTGCCAGATAATTGAACTCGCCGATGAGAAGAATCAGCCTGGAGGAGAGGTTTTGGCATAACACATTTTTAGATTACAGGTTTTTATTTCGAAATATGAAGACTAAGAGAATGATAATGGGTGTTGCCGCACTTGCCTTGATATTGACTGCGTGCCACACCACCGAAGAGAATTATAAGAAGGCCTATGACATCGCCCTGCAGAAAAAGGTGGAAAGCATAGGAGAAGAGGAGTATGCAAAGATAGAAGCGGAGAAAACCCGTGCCACCACGGTGATTGCCGGCGACAGCGTGCGTCTGCTCCGTCGTCATGCCAATGTGGTGGGAGAGGAGAAGGATTTCAAGGTGCCCAAGTATGGAGTGGTGGTGGCGGAATTCAAGCAATCGCTCAACGCGCTCACCTATCGCGACCGCCTTCGTTCCGAGGAACTGCATCCAAGTTATGTTCTGCTTGAGGCCGATACAAAAAAGTATCTTGTGGTGGTGAAAGGTTTCGAGGAGAGAGTGGCGGCTTCGTCATTTCTGCACGATGTGCAGCGCCATGTGAAAATGAAGATTCTTGTGACCCCGTGGATTATTGAGAAACTATAGGGGTGGGGCACTGACGAATAACGCCTTTATGAAAAAGCAGATTAATATCTGGATTGAAGCGATAAGATTGCGCACGTTGCCGGTTTCGGCATCGGGTGTGATAATTGGAGCCGGGCTGGCTTTTTGGATGAACCGGTTCAGCTGGATACCGGCGGTGGTTTGTCTCGTGTTTGCAATTATGGCGCAGATAGTGTCGAATCTCGCCAACGAATACTACGATTTTCTCAAGGGCACCGACAAGGCCGGGCGTGTTGGACCCCGCCGCGGCGTTACGGAAGGCGACATTGCCCCCGAGACGCTGCGTCGTGTAATGATTGTTGTTCTTGCTCTCACAATGCTTGTGGGGTGTGCGCTCATTCCTTATGGCGGATGGAAACTTGTTCTGGTTGGTGCGTTCATCGCAATAGGAGCCTTGGCTTACAGCACAGGGCCATATCCGCTTTCCTATCATGGATTGGGAGAATTGGCGGTGTTCATTTTCTATGGCATCATTCCTGTGAACTTCACTTTCTATGTGGTGGCCGGGCACTTCTCGGTAGTGGCGTTTCTGGCATCGCTCACCATTGGGTTTATGGGAGTGAACGTTCTTTTGGTG
>JAGCVR010000035.1 GCA_017962285.1 Muribaculaceae bacterium
ATTTTTCCTCCTTATAGGAGGCGGATTGTTCTTGTTCTTCTACTCTGGAGCTGTTTCCAACAGGCGGCTGCCTGACTCCATACGTGCGTTGCGCCAGAAGCAGGCGGCTCAGAGCGGTAAGGAAACGGGGCAAATCAGTTCCATGCAGGCATTGCTCAGCGCCATCGCCGCTACAGTGGGCATGGGCAACATTGCCGGTGTGGCGATAGCGCTAACCATAGGTGGTCCTGGCGTGATTTTCTGGCTGTGGGTGAGTGCCATTGTGGGAATGTCCACCAAGTTCTTCGAAGGAACGCTGTCGATAATGTATAAGGGCAAAGACAGAAATGGCGAGATACAGGGCGGACCCATGTATATCATCACCAATGCGCTGAGTAAACGGTGGCGGCCGCTTGCCTACGCTTTTTCGATATTCGGTCTTTTCGGTACGTTGTGTTTCATGCAGGCCAACCAACTGGTGGAATCCGTCACCACAGTGTTCACCACTCCTGCCGGAATCGGCAATACCGTGGGGCTGAGGTTCTTCATGGGACTTGCCATAGTGATAATTGTGGGCAGCGTGGTGCTGGGCGGCATAAAACGCATCGCTAAGTTTGCCTCGCGCATTGTGCCCATGATGGTGATTGTTTATTTCGTGCTTGTGGCTATTATTGTGGTGCTTAACATTGACCGGATTCCCGAGATTTTCGCTTCGATATTCCGAGGCGCATTCTCGATGGAAGCCGGCTTCGGTGCTTTTGCCTTTGTGGCACTTACCGGTGCGAGAAGGGCCGCCCTTGTGAATGAGGCCGGTGTGGGAACGGCATCGATGATGCACGGAGCGAGCCATAACACCGATGCCATCCGTGAGGGACTCATAGCAATGATAGCCCCGGCAATCGACTCTGGCATCGTGTGCACGCTCACTGCGATTCCCATCCTCATTGCCGGAAATTATGTGGGTGTGACTGAGGTGAAAGGCCTTTACGTGGCGCTCGGCTCGTTCGGTCAGTTGCTTCCTGGAGTGGGACAATACCTGCTCATGGTAATTGTCTTTTTCTTCGCATTCTCCACGATGTTCTCTTATTCCTATTACGGGCAGAAATGCGCCAATTTCCTTTTCGGGGCATCGCGCGCACACTACTACAACTACTTCTATCTGGCAATGATACTGGTTGCTGCCGTAATTCCGCTCGACACTCTGGTGGGATGTATGGACATGGCTTTCGCCCTGATGGCGTTCTGCACCATGACCATGCTGATTGTGCTGAGTCCACGTGTTAAAAAACTCATGAAATCATATTTTGCTGAAAAGAACAAACAGAATCAACAATAAATCCTTACTATCATGAAACGTTTATCTATCTCGTTATTTATAGTGGCAACGTGCATTGCACTTGCCTCTGCAGCAGGCAAAAACATCGAGACCACTTCGGTGTTCAAGTTCTACAAGGGTGAGAACTGCATAAGCTACAAGATCGACACAAGCAATGACGACCCAACCGATGTGGTGGTGGATGAAGAGAACCTCACCCACTATCAGGTGAATCAGTGGCGTCTGTTCTGGCCGGAAACCGTGAACGGCAAGAACTCCACCAGACTCCATATCACACTTGCCGATGCTCTTTCTCCTACCAACAAATTCCACCCAACCAACGACAAGGGCGCGTTGAAAGTGATGGGAGATTACATCATCGAAGAAAACCCCATTCACATAAAGAGCGGAGCCGTTCTCCCTGGCAACATGGAAGACATGCCTTTCGGAACCGTGGGAAGCAGCAGAACGACCTTGGACCTCAAGGGCAGCGGTGATTTGCTCTATGTGTTTGAGATTTTCCATGATATATATTATCCCGGTGCTGCTCATGGGATGCAGGTAAATTCGTATGTGACCTACGACCCCAACAACGACAAAGTGGTTAAACTCACCGATATCGTTACCGACACTACCGCTCTGAGAACCGTGGCGACAAAACACCTGTTTGAGCGTTATGAAGTGAGCAATATGGCAGAATTGATTGAGACCACAGGTTATTTCCTCGAGGGCGAGGATTATCTTCCTCTGCCACATCAGTTCTACTTCTACAACGGCGACCTTCATCTGGTTTACCAGCCTTATGAGATTGCCGCCTATGTTTTTGGCATCATCGACATTGACGTACCATCGTATCTGCTCAGCCAGAACGGAATACTGTCGAAATATGCCGAGAGTTTGATGGATCCGGATTATTGATATTAACCGACCTATGCTTCTCCCGTACCTTGCCCCCGACAGGATTGAGGCCGGATGCGACGAAGCCGGCAGGGGATGTCTCGCGGGTCCTGTGTGCGCCGCTGCGGTGATTCTCCCTCAAGGATTCTCCCATCCGCTTATCAACGACAGTAAACAACTTTCGGAAAAGAAGCGGGATTTGCTGCGAGAGGTGATTGAGCGGGAAGCCCTCGCATGGGCTGTGGCGGTTGTTGAGCCACAGGAAATCGATAAGATCAACATTCTCAACGCTTCCATACTGGCAATGCACCGCGCGCTGGATGCGCTCAGGATTCGTCCGGAGGCAATCATTGTGGACGGGAACCGCTTCAAGCCTTATCAGGATATTCCACACACCACCATTGTCAAGGGCGACGGGAAATACCTGTAGATAGCTGCGGCATCGATTCTGGCGAAGACGCACCGTGACGAGATAATGACCCGTCTTCACGAAGAATATCCTCAGTACAAATGGGATCACAACAAAGGCTATCCCACGGCAGAGCACTACGACGCCATCCTGGAGCATGGAGTCACCCCGCAGCACCGACAGTCGTTCACGCTTTATAAACCGCTGAGCCTGTTTTAAGTTTTTA
>JAGCVR010000036.1 GCA_017962285.1 Muribaculaceae bacterium
ACTTGTTAACTGCCCATCACAAGTTCGGCAAGGAGCACCACGTCGTTCACGTCGATTGTCCCGCTGCCGTCAAAGTCTCCAATTGAAATTTGTTCGGCGGTGGCGCCCCCTTCCATAGCAAGTTCAGCGAGGATTACCACGTCGTTCACTTCCAGGAGGCCGTTGCCGTCGAGGTCGCCAAGCAAAGCTGTTTTGTCTACGCCCACAGTAGTAACGAACGTATAGGTGTCAAGGCTGATGCACTGACGAGAGGTGGTGTTGTAATACAATTTCTCGTCTTTATTAAGGTAATTAACCAACTCGCTGTCAATGAGATTTAAAGCGGAGAAACCGCTAATGCCCGATTTTTCTTGACTCCTGCAATAAGAGCGAATGTTGTCGCAACCATTGAATGTGAGTTGTTTGGAACTTGCTGTATAGATTCCGCCATTATATCCGGAAAATGTCATACCTGTCGCATCTTTGAAAGTGATGTCGGCATAAGCTTGAAGTCCTGCACCAGTTGTGGAGTGGTCCGACCTGACGGTCAGGTTTTTCCCTGTGATTTTGATCGGTCCTGAGGCTTGTATCGCCCAGTAGCCGTTAGACGCCAGCACGGTGCGGTCGAGGGAACTAAGGGTCAGGGGCTCTTGACCAGAATACATCAGAGCGGTTGAAGAATTATCCCCTGATGCCGTGATATAAATGTTTTCGGTGTAGAGGGTGTGATAGTCTTCGTCATATATGATAGATGAATCATAATTATAGTTAACTTTCGCAATCTTATCCGGTTCGGTCGCCACAAGTGCGTCATAAAGGTTGTCCTTGTTCAATTCGTTTACTTCAAGATCTGATAACCATATGCCGTAAGTCTTGGCACGGTCGATTTCAAAGTATGACCTGTTGAAAATCCATCCCCCGCTCGCTGTTCTCAGATACTTGGAATCTGCATCGTAATATGCTCCCGCCGGGTCGCGAATTAAGCTGCCGTCGAATGTCACCGATTTAAACTCACGGAAATATTCATAACAACTGGTAAAAGTCAGTTTAGCTTTTTTTATTATAAATTCTTGTGAGGAGTTCTCGGGCATTATTGCGTACTGCATATTATTTAAGTTGATTGTGCTGTTCCCAATCGTAAATTTGTCGGCTGTTCCGATCAAGCCATAATGCCCCCTGCCCTGACTGGTGAACGCTTGAGTTATATCCAGCGTTCCAAAGCCCGCTATCCGCAGATTTTTTGTACGGTATAAGATACCTACTCCCGTATCTCCGTTAATGACGTTTATTTGGTTGCTACCTTCAATATAAAGAACAAATTCCTTGCTCGTATCGCCAAAAGATATGGCATTACGATCGGTGGCTGGTATAAAGACATTGACGAGGTTAATTGTAAAGCCGTTCGAATTTTCTTGAACATAGATGTCACCGGAAAAATTGCTCCTTAAATTTTTTAGTTCAATCTTTCCGTTAGAGTCGAAATGGCTGGCGGTGATGCGTATGCCGTCGATCCACAATTGGCAATCTGCTAAATTGGCAAAAGCGGTGCCGATTGATGCAAACGCAAGTAATAAAGAGAGTAATAGTTTTTTCATAATATCGAATGTTTTAGTGGTAAAAAATAGGATGACTACATTCTCAAATGCAAAGTTAAGCAAAAAATCTCAAATAATTAATCCAGATGGGCAAAAAAAATATAGTGTCCGAAATTATAAAAAATGCTTATAAAAAATGCTCACGTTCGATAGCTCAGACAAGTCGAAGACTTGGCGTAGTGCGAACCTTTAGCTCATCGACCGAATGGGAGATAAACACATTGTGCCGTTCACGGCGTAGCTGTGGGCGGCACTGTGTGAGCAGATGCTCCCTCAAAGGAGGCACGTCGAAGATGTGCCGTTGTATTATCATGTATTGACGACTGTCGCAACCACTACGGCACATCTCCGACGTGCCGCACATCATTCGGTCTGATTCACACAGTGCGCACCAGCTCCTGAGCTGGCACGCACAATGTGTTAAGCACATCAGCAAGTCTTCGACTTGCCCGTCAACACTACGGGATTCAAGGTAAGCCCCATATAATCAATAGTGATTTAAACAACTGTAATACAGCAAATTGCTGCTAAGAGTAATATTTTTATCGGACAATAATAGTTATAAACAAACGCGAAAAGGGGGTACACCTCGCTCGTTGCAGCGGTTTCTATTCAACAAAAAGCCCCGGAGCGCGACAAGCGTTCCGAGGCTCTATATGGTGACAATAAAATTACAGATTTGTTATTTCAAAAACAGAGGAGTCTTGAACTTTGGCAAGACGTCATTCTTCTGCCGGCACCCAGGTGTAGGCGCCCAGGTCCACGCCTTCGCGCACAAAGCGGTCGTTGCCATATCGGTCGTAGCGGGCGCTTTCGGGACACAAGTCGCGGTTGCCCATGGCAATGGCGCCGCTGGAATTGCGCAGGCGATAGTCGAAGATGTAGTCTTCGCGGACAGTATAGAACAGCGGGTCGCCTGCCCAGACGCAGTTGATGAAATTGGCATCGTCCACTCCATTGGATTTCAGCAGGCAGTTCCTCAGGTACACCTGAGTGCCGTCGAGCTTGCCCAAGTCCACATCGGCGGCGTTTCCATAGATGATGCAGTTGTCGAGCTGGCAGTACAGGCAGTTGGGGTTGTCTTTCGGAACATTGAAATTCACCAATGGGCGGTCGATCGATGAGAACAGATAGTAGTTTGCCATGGTGCATTGTGCCAGCCACACTTTCCCGCCGTAGAAGTCAACAACGGCCTGCGACCCGTCGGAGAATTCGGTGCCTGTGGCTTCCACCCATGCGTTGATGGAGGTGAACACGCTGTTCGACGAATTGTGCAGCACGCTGTTGTGAATCAGCAGGGTGCGCTCGTTGTCGTTTTCAGCCTCGACCCACATTCCCCAGCGTGTGCCGCGCATAAGGAGATAGCGTATCTCGTTGCCGATGCTGCCCGGCATGAACTCCACGCCGTCCCACTGCCCCGACATGATGTCGAAACCGATTTTCCCCACCACGTGGTCGAGGCGGTCGCCGCGGAAGTTCACAGGGTTTTTCTGTGTGCCGTTTACGAGCAGTCGGCCTTCAACTTTCAGCTTCGCCTTGTCGTGGAAAAGCAGGGTTGCGCCTTCGTCGATGTAAAGCGTGGCCTTGGGACTTACCACAAGCGAGTCGTAGATGACGTAGGGCTTGTTGGCGGTCAGGTGTGTGTCGGTTGTGATTTCCACATCGGCAAGCCTTTCCACGTCCTGGCTCCAGGCGGTGAGAACCACCTGCTGCGTTACACCGTTGGTCTCGAAGAATATCTTGTCCTTGAGCCAGATTGGCTCGTCTTCGCCGGTTGGGTCCAGCAGACTCTCCACGAAGACATAGATGCTGTCGCCGCCCATTATCTCTATGTTGTGAAACTCATTGCCCTTAACGCCGTCAACATTGAGGAAGAAATGTCCCTCGCTCTCCTGCGCTATGCGTATGGAACTGATGTTGATGTTTTTCTTGGCATGGTTGTAGATGACGAATTGCTTCGTGGGCGAACCTTGGGCAGAGATTACGGTGTCGAACTTCAGGGTGTCGACAGAGAACGCGAGAACATCGCTTGACGATGTGGTGAAGGCGTCGCTGATGCAACTCTCCACTATGATTGAGCAGGCTATCAGCGCCAGCGCAAATAATATTCTTCTTAAACTTTTCATAATTATCTTAATAACGAAATGTTTCGTGGGTTTATTGTGTGCCGCGGGTGTTCCGCCGCAATTTGTGGCATTTGGTGAAAATGAATTTGCATAAGAATGGATTTGGCATTAATTTTGCAAGGCGAACACAAAAATGAATTGTTCTGATGAAGTATTTTATCATAGCCGGTGAGGCAAGCGGCGACCTGCACGGCTCTCAACTGATAAGGGAATTGCGTGATGCCGACAGCGATGCGGAATTCCGCTTTCTCGGCGGCGACCTCATGGCGCAGCAGGCCGGCGTTGCTCCCATTGTCCACTATCGCGACATGGCGTACATGGGATTTGTTGAGGTGGCGAAGCATCTGCGCACTATCCTGGGCTTCCTTAAGACCGCGAAGACGGCAATAGGCGAGTTCCAGCCCGATGCGGTGATTCTCATCGACTATCCATCGTTCAACCTGAAAGTTGCGGAATTTGCACATGACCGCAGTGTTCCGGTGTTCTATTTCATATCGCCCAAAGTGTGGGCATGGAAGGAATTCCGTGTAAAAAAGATAAAGCGGTGGGTGGACGACATGTTCTGCATCCTGCCGTTCGAGGTTGATTTCTATCGCAAACATGATTTCGAGGTGGATTATGTGGGCAACCCCACGGTGAAAGAGATTGCCAGTGCCATTGAGAGCTTTGGAAGCGAAGACGACTTCTATGCACGGCACGGACTGAAAGCGGAATCACCAATCATAGCACTGGTGCCGGGCTCGCGCCGGAAGGAAATCCGCGACAATCTGCCCACGATGATAGCTGCCTCAGAGTCAATGCCTGATTGTCAGGTGATGATAGCAGGAGCTCCCGGCATTGAAGATGAATTCTACGAGCAACACATGGGCGGAGCAACTCTCCCTGTGATTATGGGTGAGACATTCGAGGTGATTTATCGCGCAAAAGTGGCGCTCGTCACATCCGGCACGGCAACGCTCGAAACCGCATTGCTCGGCACTCCGCAGGTGGCTTGCTACAGAATGAACGGCAGCAAGTGGCTTTATCGTTTCTACAGGATGCTGATCAAGGGAAACTTCGTGACGCTCCCCAATCTGATCACCAACCGTGCCATTATTCCGGAACTGCTCCTCCACGACTGTAGCGTGGAAAATGTGATCGCCAGGCTGAAAGCACTTGCCGACGGCCCCGACAGAGAGCAGATGCTCAGGGACTATGAATCGCTGAAAAAATGTCTTGGCGATAATGATTGCGCCAAATCAACAGCGGCAAAAATCATTGCAAGATTAAAGAAATCATGAAAAATTGACAGAAATTGAAGATTATTTCGTAACTTTGCGTGATTTAGGCATTCTGTGCCGGAACTAACATCCGAAAAAACATTATTTATTACGTCAAGATAAATCTATGGCAGAAGAAAAGGAAAAGTCAAGAACAACGAAAAAGAGCGGCTCCAGCATATCTCTTAAGAGTTATGCACAGGCTTGTCTCAGAAACTGGTATTGGTTCGTGATTAGCATAATAGTGTGCGCGTGCTGCGCATTCCTGTACTCGAAATCTCAACCACAACTCTACAAATCATCGGCTCTGATTCTGGTATCAACGGGCGATAACGGTTCCGCCG
>JAGCVR010000037.1 GCA_017962285.1 Muribaculaceae bacterium
GGATTGTTACTAAGGAACATGCCACCGATGTTGATTTCGGTGTCTGAGGGATTGTACAGTTCAATCCAGCTGTCGAAGTTTGTTGCCGGACTTATCTCGATGCCGGCGTTCGATGCCATCAGTTCGTTGATGATAAGGATAGTTGATAATAAAGTAGATAACATGTTATTTGAAAATAGTAAAGTTTACACTACCATAGGTGCGATGTTCCACAAAATGTGAATTGTCGCTGAAGTCGTAGTCCTTTCCATGCTCAAAGACGAAGAGCCCACCTTCCTTCAGTAGTCCCTTTTCGAAGACGAAACTGGGAATGGTTGGCAGTTCCTTCAAGGCGTATGGTGGATCGGCGAAGATGAAATCGAATTGCTGCTTACAGCTCTTGACGAAACGGAAAGCATCTCCTCGCAAAGGAATGCAGGCATTGGTGTCGAGCTTTTTCAGACATTCGCAGATGAAGCGGTGGTGGTCACGATCCTGTTCGACGCTGACCACCTGGCTACAGCCTCTTGACAGCAGTTCAAGTGTGATGCTGCCAGTGCCCGAGAATAGGTCGAGTGCTGCGGTTCCGTAAAAATCGAGGTAGCCTGTCAGCACATTGAAGATATTTTCTTTAGCAAAGTCGGTGGTCGGCCTTGCCTTGAACGTCCTCGGTATGTCGAAGTGACGACCCTTGTATTTCCCAGTAACAATCCTCATCTTCCTTTTGTCAATAGAGTCATCAGGTCGAAGGGCATACCTTTGATCTTGGTGGCTGGGGCACGGTTGAACTCAGCCGAGGGGTTGATAACGTACACGTTTTGCAGGTATTTCCGCAGTTCACCGACAAGCCATTCCTGCTCAGGCAGTTCGCCCACTAAATGAAGCTCATCGTATTCTGGGTTGAGCTGTTGTTGCTTCCATACATAAAGCAGGAAATACAGAACGTCGTATGCATGGCTTGTCTCAAACTGGTTGTAGAACTTGAACCTGTTCTGCCGGAAAGAGAAAATCTCCAACTTCTGATCGTGCAAATATCCATAGAGCTTGTTACGGTTACCTGTGAACGAACGTCGGTGCAGATGTTGCCATACGGGAGCCAGAATAGTGCTGATTCTCAGATGTTGGAAGTTGTCGCTGAGCACCGTGTTTAGATCCTTGCTAATAGCAAACACAGCCACCGCGTTGAGGTCGGGCAGCACATTGAAGAATAGCTGGTCTTTCTCCTTTTGCGGAAATGAATGGCTGTACATCTCGGCAATGTGCTCTTCTTCAAACAGTTCCACTGGCACCAGCAAAACTGGTGCATCCACCATCACCAGCGCCTTCCTGATGCCTGTCAGTGGCAGGTCGGCCGACTTGAGTGCCTCGCGCAGATTGGCAGGCAGCGAGATGCCGCTCTTTATCACATACGGTTCGTAGGCAATGGGAGCCTCGACTTGTGTAGGGGTGACAGTAGAGAACGACAAATGATGCCTTCCTATGCGGATGACGATGCGGTTTTCTCGGTTCTGTTCTATACTCATAACAATTATCTGACTGTTTCTGGCTTCTATTCCAGTAATATTTTGTACCTTTGCGGCTGCAAAGTTACGAATTATTTCTGAAAAATGATAAGCGATGAGTTAAAATATCATATTTGGCAGTCATTTGGGCATATTCCAACGGCAGAACAGCAACGTGCTGCCGATGTCTTTGCCTCTTTTATGACCGACCGCGACAGTCGTTCCGTTATGATACTGCGGGGTTCGGCGGGTACGGGAAAGACCACATTGGCCGGAGCCATCGTCCGTGCTATGGGAATCCTGAAGCAGAAAATGGTGCTGCTGGCGCCAACGGGGCGTGCCGCCAAGGTGTTTGCTCTGAATGCAGGCACTCCTGCCTACACGATTCATCGCCGTATATATAGACAGAAGACGGCTGCCGATTTTGGAACCTTCAATCTCAATGTAAACCTGCAGCGCGACACGCTGTTTATTGTCGACGAGGCGTCAATGATTAGTAATCAGGGCTTTAGCGATATGGCTTTTGGCAGCGGCCGATTGTTAGACGACTTGATGGAATTTGTCTATAGCGGCGACAATAATTGCCGCATGATGCTTATTGGCGACAAGGCCCAGTTGCCGCCGGTGGGCGAGGACGAAAGTCCTGCCCTTTCTGCCTCCGAACTCCGTTCCTATGGGATGAATGTCTATCAGGCCGACTTGAACGAGGTGTTGCGCCAGTCGCAGGAGTCGGGCATTCTCTACAATGCCACCTGTATCCGTAATCTCTTGTTTACAACACTCCCCAAGGTTCATCTTAGTTTTCCCGACATTCAGATTGTGCCTGGCGATGAGCTGATAGAGTCGTTGGCCAATAGCTATAGTCGCGTGGGGCGGGACGATACCATCGTTATTACGCGAAGTAACAAACGTGCCATCATCTATAATCGGGGTATCCGTCGTACTGTGCTCGACCGCGAGGATGAATTGTGCCGCGGCGACCAGTTGATGATTGTGAAGAACAATTATTTTTGGCTTTCAGCTAACGGCCAAGAGCCAAAAGCCAACAACCCAATATCTTTCCTTGCCAACGGCGACATCGCTATTGTGCAGCGTGTCCGCAACGTTCACGAACTCTATGGATTCCGTTTTGGGGAGATTACACTACAACTGCCTGATTATGATAACTTTGAACTGACAGCCACCGTCCTGCTCGACACACTAATCTCTGAATCGCCCTCTTTGACTCGTGAACAGCAGAATCAACTCTATGAAAAGGTAATGGAGGACTATGCCGACATTCCCTCGAAGGCCGAACGTTTCAAACGGTTGAGACAAGACCGTTACTACAATGCCTTGCAGGTGAAGTTTGCCTATGCTGTCACCTGCCACAAAGCGCAGGGCGGACAATGGTCGCATGTCTACATCGATCAGGGATACATGACCGATGACATGCTTTCTTCCGACTACATCCACTGGCTTTACACCGCTTTCACCCGCGCCACCTCCCGTCTTTTCCTTGTCAACTGGCCGAAGTCACAAATAATGGAATGAAAATAAATTTAATTTGTAATCATCCGGATTCAAATATATTTTGTACCTTTGCACCCCGAAAGAGCATAAAGGATTATGATGACTGCTAAATCACTCACAACGATCATTTTGTTAAGTGCTTCCTTGTTGGGGGCGGCACAGCCGGTAGCGTCCTTACGGGATTTTGCTGGCTGGCATAAGAACTATACAACAGAGCGCCAGGGGGCAAACGTCTCGGCGGCTCTGGATTTGCTGAGCAACCGCGGGTTGAAACCCAGCGGGCCGGTAGTGGTGGGCATTATTGACTCTGGTATCGATACCACGAATGTCAACTTGCAAAAGGCATTATGGACGAACCCCGGTGAGCGGGCCGATGGCAAGGATAACGATCAGAACGGCTATGTGGACGATGTGCATGGGTGGAACTTTCTGGGCACAGCCGACGGCTCGTTCAATATGATCAGTGCCGGCACCGAGGAGTATCGGCAGTTCAAGCGTCTTTACCCGAAATACAAGAACGTGACAAGCCGCGACTCCGTTCAGGACAAGAAGGAGTACGACTTTTATGTCCGTATGCGAAAGGAGGCCAAGATTGACAGTTATCTGCGGTTTTACGAAATTGCCAGCAAGTCGTTGGATCGTCTGGACTCCCTGTCGCTGTTACGCTTAAAGCAAATGGCAAAGAACATCCACAGCATTGAGAACGATCAGGACAAACGCCTGCTGATGGGCGACAATATGGACGATGCCGAGGACCGCTACTATGGAAATGCGACGCTGACTATCGAGGGCTGTGAACATGGCACATTTGTGGCTGGCGTTATTGGCGGCGATGCAAAGGATGATCACCGCTTCGACGGTATTGCCCCAGATATAGCCCGGCTGATGATTGTCCGCGCCAGTCCCGACGGCGACGAATACGACAAGGATATTGCCTCGTCCATCCGCTATGCC
>JAGCVR010000038.1 GCA_017962285.1 Muribaculaceae bacterium
CATACGCTTGGCCAGGTCGGAGATCTTCACCGGCTTACCCATGTCAAACACGAAGATTTCACCGCCATTACCCTTTGTACCGGCCTCCAGCACCAGCTTACAGGCCTCGGGAATCAGCATAAAGAAGCGCACGATACGCTCGTCGGTCACTGTCACCGGACCGCCGTTCTTAATCTGTTCGCGGAACAAGGGAATCACACTTCCGTTCGATCCCAGTACATTTCCGAATCGTGTGGTTACGAACTGTGTACGGGCGGAGGGACTGCCCATCTGCGAATTGGTGATGAAGCTCACCTTATTCGTCAGGGCCGAGAAGAACGACGATACTTTCTTCTCCTTGCTAGCCTGGTCGAGACTCTGCACGTAGATCTCGCAGATACGCTTCGAACAACCCATCACGTTGGTCGGGTTCACAGCTTTGTCGGTCGAGATCATCACGAATTTCTTAACGCCGTATTTCACCGCCAGGTCGGCCATGATCTTAGTGCCTTCCACATTGTTCTGTATGCTCTCGCAGGGATTGTCCTCCATCATCGGCACATGCTTGTAGGCAGCGGCATGGAACACGTAGTCGGGATGGTATTTCCGGAAAATGATTTCCATGTGGCGCTTGTTGCAGATGGAGGTTACTATGGTTTCGGCCTTGATGTCAGGATATTGGCTGGCCATCATCAGCCGACAGTCGTGCTGTGGAGTTTCAGCCTGGTCTACGAGAACCAACTGTCGGGGACCAAACTCGGCAATCTGCCTGACTATCTCACTACCGATACTGCCGGCAGAGCCTGTTATTAGAATGCTCTTGTCTTTCAGCAGTTCCTCAATTGCCGTCAGGTCAATCAGTATCTCGTCGCGTGGCAGCAGATCTTCGATGTCAATCTCTTTCAGCTGGGCTGTGGAGATATCGCTCTTGCCGTCCCATTTCGTAGCGGTATCCATTGTGTAGATGGCAATGCCATTTTCAATCAGCCGGTCCACCATCTCAGGGCTTTTCACAAACTTTTCCCGTTTAAGAGGCGATACGAAGAGCGTGTTGGCGTTCTCCTGCTCCATCAGTTTGATTATCTTGTCATTATTCTCGTACACTTTCACGCCCATCAGTCGTTTTCCTACTATGTCTTCGGCATCGCTGATAAATCCTTTCAGCTTGAAAGTAGTATTGGTAGGCGACGATAGTGCACGGGCGATGCTCAGTCCGCCCGTCTTCACGCCGTAGATGAAAACGCCTCTGGCATCCTGGTCGGTCTTGTAGTATTCGTACATGTACTTCACAATCATACGGACCGACCACATGATACCTGTGGCCAACACAAAGGTCATTCCCAATTCGCGCATACGGATTGGAATGAGCCAGTTGTCGAAATTGAAAAAGTATCTGAGAATCGCAATGGTTCCCACTCCAATCAGATTGGCAAGGGCCACGCGGTGGATGTCGGCAAACGAGGTGTATCGCATTACCCCCGAGTAAGTGTGGAAAACACGGAACCCAATGATATACGGTATCAGATAGAATATCAATGTTCCCATCAGGGGCAGGAATACCTTCGACGTGTTAACGGCACCGTGATCTAATATGTAGCAGAGAAGCCCAGATCCAATCACCACCAAACAGTCGAAGATGAATACACACCAGTAAGGGAGTGCATCCTTCGAAAAATACCAATGGGTGAGTTTATAGAATATGGCCATTTTCTTTGTTTTTACGATTAGCAGAAATGTTTTTTGAATGCATAGATGGCGAAGCAGCACGTGTTGTAGGCTGCACGCCAGCTTGGTATGCGTTCGTTAGTTGTTTGTATGTCGTATACTTGTTTGAGACTTGCCAATTTGTTTGAGGATAGCGAGTTGTATACCACCCGGTAGTCAACGAGAGGTTCCTGAAGACAGTAAGCGCATGGCACTTTCTTAAGCAACATCAGCCAGGTGGCGTAGTCTTGCCCAGAGCGGCGCAACGGCATAGAGAAATCTCCGAAAGCTTGTTTGTCGAGCACTACTGTCGATGTGGCTATCACTGTCTTGCGAAGCAGGTATTGGTAATCCACTCTCTCTGGAATGGCACGCACCTTGCTGATAGGCTGCCCCTCTTCGTCGGTCATTCTGATTTGCGTGAAACAGAACGCACAGCCTTCTTTTTCCATGAAAGCCACTTGCTTGCTTAGCTTGTCGGATTTCCATGTGTCATCGCTGTCGAGGAATGCAATATATCTGCCTTTTGCTAATGCAATGCCTTGGTTACGGGCTACGGCAGCTCCCCCGTTCTTGTCCAGATTGATAAGCCGAATGCGTTTGTCATCTTCATGTCTACGTATGATTTCTATGGAATTGTCGGTAGAGCAATCATTAACAAGCAGCAACTCCCAGTCGGTAAAGTCCTGCTGGAATACCGACTGCAAGGTTTGTTCCAAAAAACGACCTGCATTATAGACAGGAACGATGATGGAAACCTTTGGCGTTTGGGTTGCTTCGACTTGTTGTGTCATTCTTAACTTTAGTAAATAGGAGTGAGCCAATGTTTATACTCGGCATGCTTGCCTGTGAGGACCTCGTAATAGGTGTCGAACAGCTTTTTCGTGAGCGGTCCGCATTTGCCCTGCCCAATGGGATAGCCGTCGATATCAATGACCTGAGTGATTTCCATGGCTGAACCGCAGAGGAATGCTTCGTCGCAGATATATAGTTCGGTGCGGTCGATGTCGCGCTCAACGGTTTCAATCCCAAGTAATTCGCGGGCAATGCGGATGATGGTGTCGCGGGTGATGCTCTCCAGTACCGAAGCGGTGCAGGGGGGGGTGTAGAGTGTGTTGTCGCGTACCATGAAGAAGCATGAGCCCGGACCTTCGGCCACCTTGCCCTGATTGTTCAGGAATATTGCTGTGTCGTAGCCGTTCTGTTGTGCCTCAAGGTGAGCCATCCGGCTGTTGATGTAATTTGCGCCGACCTTTGCACGTGGTGACAGGTTCCTGTCGCTGATACGTTCCCAAGAACTAACCTGGCAGCGCAGTCCCTTCTTTCCTTCGATGAGTGTGCGTCCTTTGGGGATGGGGGCTATAAACATGTTGATGGGTTCGCATGAACTCCATGTACCGCCAAGTCCGTCAACGAAAACGGTCTGTCTCACCTGTATGTCCTCGCGGTAGTTATTGGCTTTCACCACATCAATGAGTCCGCGTTTGAAGTCCTCGGTGGTGTAAGGACTTTTCAGCCTGAATATCTTGATGGAGTGGTGGAGCCGCTTGTAATGGTCGTCCAGTCGGAAAGCATACAGTTGCTGTTCCTCTTCGCTCCAATAGCAGCGGATACCCTCGAAAACGTTGGCACCGAATTGCGAAGTGGGGGAGAGCACGTTGATTTTCGCCTCCGTTACGGGAATCAGTTCCCCGCCCAGCCATATCAGTCTTTTGTCGTTGTCCATTCTTATTTGTTATATAGTTTATAGTTGAGAGTTGAGAGTTTATGGTTTATAGTTGAGAGTTTATAGTTTAATGTTAAAAATAACAGATCCAAAGTCTGCCTCCAGCAGTAATCATAACTCTACACTCTACACTCTACATTCTACATTCTCTTTACTCATGAGCCAGCCTGATGATTTCCTCTTCAGCCATCCTTGCTGCTTCCGAGTCGGTCAGACTGTCGTCTTGCTTGTTCTCGTAGATGTTTTTCTGGCGAAAGACATCTATAACTGTCTTGCCGATGATATAGATATCAATCAGGCATCCCCATTTACGGAACAGGTCGATGTATTTGCCGTCGAAATCGGCCTTTTCGTCCCATGGGAGGTCGTTGCGACCTTGAACTTGGGCGTAACCCGTAATACCAGCCACGGCTTCGAAGCGTTTCTTGAAACGGGCATTAAGCGTGTCGAAATCTCCCAGTTCGTATGAAACACAGGGGCGAGGCCCTACTATTGACATGTCACCTTTCAGCACGTTCCACAGTTGTGGCAGCTCGTCAAGGCTTGTCTTCCGCAGAAATCGGCCCGAGCGTGTCACCCGGGGGTCGTTCTCGAAGTTGAACAGTCCTGCACCCTGTTTCTCCGCGTCGTTTACCATCGAGCGGAATTTCAGCATCTGGAAGATACGTCCGTGGCGTGTGCGGCGGTCTTGTCGGAAGATTACCGGTCCTTTCGAATCGGTCTTTATCCAGATGGCACAGGCCAGAAGAACAGGCGACAACACTATAAGCGCTGCCAGTGCCGACACGAAGTCGAACACGCGCTTAATGAAATTGTTAATCATCACCCATATCTTCATGGCAGTTTCCTTTAAAAAGTGTATGTATGGAACAGGTCGTCGAACGTTTCCTGTCGCTTAATCACGTCAATCCTGCCTTCTCTAAGCTCAAGGATGGGGAAGTTGGGCAGAATGAATGGTGGCTTCAGCACTACCGAATAGGATCCCACATTCTCGAATACCACGAAGTCGCCCAGACTTAACGGACCGTTGTACCCACGATACAGATAGTCCGACTCAATGCAGGTGAACCCCGCGAAATCGAGGTCGGCGTATTCGCTGGTGGGCAGCGTCTCGTCGTGCATCACGGTAAGGGGCGGATTCTTCTTGTTGAGTGTCGGGTTGATGTTGTAAATACTTCCCATCAGCGTGGCTATCTTCTTGCCCCGTATGTCCTTGATGCTTTTCACACGGGCTGCGAATCGCATGGCATCGCCTACGAGCGCACTTCCCGGCTCAATGAACAGTTGGGGCTGATGCTCGCACCCGCTGAAATGCTTGGCTATTGTGGCCGCAGCTTCCTGTGCATATTCCTTGTAGGTGGGTATGTGCATGCCGAACTGTGCTTTCAGCGAGTTCTTCATCTTGCCAAAGAGTCCGCCGCCAAGGTCTACATGGTCGGGCAGTTCAGGGTAGAGTTCATCGGCCAGTCGGCATATACCTTCGGCACGTGGCTTCCAAGTCTCGCCCCGTCGGGATGCGAAGTGGCAGTGGAGTCCGGCAATGCGGATGTTGCCAATGCCGTTCAGATGAGCCACCAGTTCGCTGAATTCCTTTTTCTCCACATCGAATCCGAAACGCGACAGGGTGCCGTCGTTGATTTGGAAATTGCACCTCAGTCCAACATTGATAGTCATGTCGGGATGCTGTGCAGCCAGTTCTGTGATGGCGGGCACTTCCACATAGTCGTCCAGGTTTACGATGCCTCCACCGAGAATCACTTCTCTGACGGCCTCAGAGTTTTTCACCGGACCGTTGAAATGCACTTTGCTGTAAGGCACGCCAATCCGTCGGGCAATTCCAGTTCCATATCGCTCACCACTTCGGCATATCCCCCCATGTCGTCAACCATCCGGCATAGCCGCGGGGTGTAGTTTGTCTTGTAGGAATAAGCGATATATGTTTCTGGGTAGAATTTCCTGAATGCCTTCAGCAGCTCATGGAAATTCAGTTCGAACTGCTCGGTGTCGAGCAGATAGAACGCATCGCCATGACTACGGCTTATATCGTTTAATATGTTATAGCTCAGTTCCACTGATTTGTTTCCTTGTTTATTCTTTGTTTCTTTTTCTGTCAACTATCTCGTTTACCTTTCGGCACACCGTTAAGTGATTCTCTTCGAAATAGGAGACTGGCAAACAGCATAGTTCTTTTTCAAACTGTCTGATACCTTTGACGCCGTCTGAGAAAATTCGTTCTATCTCGCCGGGGTCTTTAATCTTCGATGTATCGCAAAAAGCCCGTGAGAGGATGGCCATCTGCGAGCCAAGCCGATAATGCTCGGCAATGATGTTACGACCAGATATGAGTCCGCCGTCGAGTGTGGCAATGCCGCCAAATCCGAAGAAGACTCCCCTGTTACGCAATTTTGCTGTAATCTCATCTACTTTTCCGTTGGCCAACAGTTCAAACAGAAATGAAAGCCCGTAGTCAAGATGCAGGTCGTTCAAACCAATGTGTATTTCATCTATACTGTCAAGGTTCAACACCTCGTCGAGCGATTTCTCAGCACCTATTGTTTCCAGCAGCAGCATGGTTCGGACACGTCCACCGACATAGTCAATAAAACGCCGTGCATCATCGGTCGTCTTCCACATTGGCAGCATGACGATGTCGGCACCTCTGCTGATAATTTCGTCTATTTCTTTTCGGCTTCCTTCGTACAAAGGATTACAGCGAACCAGCAAACTGGCCCGCTCGATTTGTCCTTTCACGATGTCGATGTCCGTCAGGTTATGATGCGACTTCACAGAGTCTATATGTCCCTGACGCTCTGCCTTTCCTCTCGTTTCAAGGTCTATAAATATTCTGTCCACACCATTCCTGTCGGCAATCTTTGCCACTTCAGGATTGTTGGTAATGTACATCAGATTCAGTGACATGGTATTGTTAGCCCTTTTTTATTATATAACTCAATACCGTGTCATTTATTGCATGCCCTTATCTATTATTTTCATTCTTTCAGCTTCACCCAGTAAGTCATGCCGCTACTGGTGCGTCGACTTTCGAAACGGTATTCGGGACGATTCAGGAAACGGCCGATTTTCCGGAACGAGGATTCATCCTCGCGATAACCCCGGAAGTGGCTCTTCATCAGGGCGGATATCTCTTTCAGCGAAACCCACTGGCCGTCTTCATCCTTTCGTGGCCTCTGAATGACCGACAGCAGCATCTCGCCCAGTCCGTTCAGCTGCTGGTATTGCAGGTTGTGCTGCATCAGTTGCTGCTCTTCTTCCTTGGTCAGCCAGTAACGCTCGCCCTTGTCGATTTCATGGCGCAACTGGGCATAGAGCATGTCGTGATAGACGGGTGTCTGGAAATCGATGTCGCCGTCGATGTTCACACAGATGAAGCGGCGTGCGCCGGTGGGGTCGGTGAGGGGCATCTGCTCGTTGGTGGTGCCGATGAACGATGCGTAGCGGCGGTGGCTTTGGTAGGCCTTGCCGTAAGGCTGACGATAGTTCAGATCGGTTGTCGAGACGAGATACTTCAGCACAATCTGCTGCCGCTGGGTAATCTTGTCGAACTCGTCGAGATTGATGAGCGCAAATGAGGTGAGGCCGAGGTTCAGGTCCGACTCGTTCTTGAAGTTGATGCGGTCGTTGTAGTAGTTCATCAGTTCAGGGGGCAGCAGTAGTCGGCAGAAACTGGTCTTGCCGCAGCCCTGGCGACCTATCAGCAGGGGTAC
>JAGCVR010000039.1 GCA_017962285.1 Muribaculaceae bacterium
GAACATGATAATAATGGATGCCAAGTCGCAGCTCAAGGGGACGCAGGCCACCGTGACAGCAATAGGAAAATCGCTCGGTTTCAGCACACTCACCACTTTCAACCGCTACTTCAAGACCTATACCGGCATCACCCCGCAGGAATACCGCAACAGTTGATTCCGGAGCAAACCCAAAATGACAAAGAAACATATAACGTTTAGAAACAAAACACAGTTAATATAATGGTGAAGATAAGTAATGACGAATTGAAATACCTGACTCTGCTCTCTAGAAATTTCCCCGACATCGCCACCGCGAGTACGGAAATCATCAACCTCGAAGCAATCCAGAACCTTCCCAAGGGCACAGAGCACTTCCTTGCCGACCTTCATGGTGAGTACGAGGCGTTCCAGCATGTTCTGCGAAATGCCTCCGGAACAATAAAGCGCAAGGTGAAAGAGATTTTCAACGAGACTCTCGGTTCGCGTGAACAAAAGGAACTCTGCACGCTTCTCTACTACCCCGAGCAGAAACTTGAACTTGTGAAGCAGGAGTTTAACGACGACGCCGACCTGCGCGACTGGTATTTCATCACCATCAACCGCCTGGTGCGGGTGTGCCGCGACGTGTCGTCGAAATACACGCGTTCCAAGGTTCACAAAGCATTGCCCGACGATTTCTCTTATATAATCCAGGAACTGCTGCATGAAAGCAGTTCCGACCCGAACAAGCAGGCCTACGTGGATGTGATTGTGAGGACCATCATTTCCACCAAACGCGCCGACGACTTCATCATAGCGCTATGCAACCTCACCCAGCAGCTCACCATCGACCGGCTTCACATCCTGGGTGATGTGTATGACCGCGGACTGAGCCCCGACAAGATAATGGACCTGCTGTGCAACTATCACAACTTCGACATCCAGTGGGGCAACCACGATATCCTTTGGATGGGGGCGGCAAGCGGCAACGACAGCTGCATTGCCAACGTCATAAGGATTGCCATGCGATATGGCAACCAAGCCGTGCTAGAAGACGGATATGGAATAAATCTGCTCCCTCTTGCAACATTCGCAATGGAATGTTACGAGAACGACCCCTGCACGCAGTTCCAGCCGTCGCTCCTCGGCGACCGCGACGTGGAAGAACTTGGTGCTACGAAGCAACTCATAGCGCAGATGCACAAAGCCATTGCCATAATTCAGTTCAAACTTGAAGCAGCCACTATCATGCGGCGCCCCGACTTTGAAATGAACGACCGGCTGTTGCTCAACAAAATCGACTTCAATCGGAATGTAATAAAGCTCAACGGCAAGGAATATGAACTGACCGACTCGTCTTTCCCCACCGTTGACCCCGAAGACCCGTTCCGCCTTACTCCCGAAGAAGAAGCAGTTGTAGCCAAGCTGCACAAATCATTTATCAGCTCCGAGAAACTGCGCAAGCACATCAACTGCCTTTTCCGTAACGGCGGCGTATATTCGGTTGTGAACGGTAATCTGCTCTTCCACGCCTCCATTCCCATGAACGAAAACGGAACTTTCAAAGACGTGATGATTCAGGGACAGGGCTATCAGGGCGAAGCTCTCATGAAGAAAGTGGACTCGCTGATTCGTGAAGCATATTTCGGCACCGATTCCGAAGAAGAGCACGCATTCGCTCTCGACTATGTGTGGTACCTTTGGTGCGGCAAGGACTCTCCTTCGTTCGACAAAGACAAGATGGCGACATTCGAGCGGTATTTCATTGCCGACAAAGAGACGTACAAAGAGAATAAAGGACACTACTACACTCTGCGCGACAATGAACAGGTGTGCGACTATATCTTAGACGGCTTAAACGTCACGGGACAATACCGGCACATCATCAACGGCCACATCCCCGTGAGAACAATCAAGGGCGAAACACCGGTAAAGGCAAACGGCAAGATGATGGTAATCGACGGCGGTTTCTCGAAAGCATATCAGCCACAGACAGGCATCGCAGGCTACACACTGGTTTACCATTCGCGAGGTTTCCAGCTCGTGCAGCATGAGCCGTTCTCGTCAATCACCCAGGCGGTGGAAGATGGAATCGACATCAAATCCACCTACCAGCTTGTGGAGATGACGAACCACCGCATGATGGTGAAAGACACCGACAAGGGTGCCGAACTGAGGCAGCAGATCGAAGATCTGAAACTGTTGCTCTACGCTTACCGGTCCGGACTCATCAAAGAACGCAAATACCGACCAATCACCAACAAAAGATAATACCAATAACCCTTAAATAATTTAATCATGAAAAAAATTCTGTCCTTTATCTTTATCGTGGCTCTGCTGATTTCATGCAAGCCTAAGACCACACAAACCGAAGAAACGTTCTCCATGCCCGACGTGCAAGACGTGGCTATGTATCAGGTTAACCCTCGAGTGTTTGCGCCTCAGAATTCCCTCAATGCCGTTACGGCACGGTTGGATTCCATAAAAGCCCTTGGCGTGAACGTACTCTGGGTAATGCCAATCTACCCAATTGGCGTGGAAAAGGGAAAGAACTCGCCTTATTGCATCAAGGACTATACCGCAATTGCACCCGAATTCGGAACAATAGATGATTTCAAGAATCTGGTCAGCGAATGTCATAAACGGGGCATCGGTATCATCCTCGACTGGGTGGCGAACCACACCGCCTGGGACCATCCCTGGGTCAACGAGCACCCGGAATGGTACACTCACGACGAAAAAGCCGACCCCATTTTCCATCCGCGTCCCTGGGACTTGC
>JAGCVR010000040.1 GCA_017962285.1 Muribaculaceae bacterium
GTTGTCGAAGGGGTCGTCGCCAATCGTGGAGCCATAGCCCGCACTGACGGTATACTCCAGATTACGGAAAAAATTCTTGTGCTCCTGCGCAATGGCAGTGGCACAGACGAGTGCACAAAGTGCCACGAATAAAAACTTTCTCATAATTTCATTAATTTTTTTATCCCAATTAAGTCATTAGGAATTATGGTTAATAAATAAATTAAGGTGTACTGCATGGGCTGCCGTTCCTTTGCGTACAAAAGTAGTGGCTTGCGACTGAAATGCAATGGTCCATTTTATCCATTTAAAGGAGGGCGTGTTCGTAATTGAAGATTCTAAAATGTGGTCGCTTTCAGCGACGGCGCAGATGAGCACCCCTTGCCGAAGGTTTCGCTTTGCTCAACCCTCGGTTACTAAAATGTCAGTCTCTGGCTGAACAGGTACGTAGGTTTTGACGTGAGATTAGAGGTCGAATTTATAGTATTCGAAACGCACTGTGTCATAGAAGATTTGATGACTGGGCAACTGGGGCAACTGGCGCTCCTGACGCCACAGGAGAGGGTATTTGTAGTACAGGACGGTCTGATGCCACTCGTCATAGATTGTGTTTTTACTGTATTTACCCTCAAACTCCTTGTAAGCCGACATCAGCACGGGTCTGACGGCACTTTCGAAGCCGATGATATCCTTACTAAACTTTTCTTCCCAAGCACCAATTTCCTTAAGAGCGGCATAGTCGGTTTTCTCCCAGTGTGCCAGGTGCTTGCTATACGCAGGCTTAAACGCCTCCTGGAAGTAGCGGCGCAACTTCATGGTTTTTCCTCGCACAGGTTGAGTATCTGGCGTTTGGGCTGGCTCTGGCACGACCGCCTTGGCGGAAGATTGTGATGTGGAAATAGTGGGTGAAGTAGCGGAAATGGTAGGTGAAGTGGAGGGTGTATGAGAAGTTGCTGAAACAGTGGGTAAAGTTGCTGTAATATTGTGTGAAGTGGAAGGTGTGGATGAGGTGGAAGGTGTGGGTGAAGTTTCTGAAACAGGAGAGGATGTTTCTGCCGGCACGGATGATATGGGGTTGCCTTCCTCAGTATCAGGAAGGGGCGAAGGGGACGAAGACACATCTGTCACCACATCGGTAACAGAGGGCAATGTGGTCTGGACCTCGCTCTCGGCCACAGCAGTTGTGGATGTCTGTGCACCATCGCCGGCAATAGTAGTCGATGCCGGTTCAGTTTTTGAATACTGCCACAATGCCACGGCAATACCAGTCATCATCACAGCAGCAACAGAGAGAACAACAAGCCAACGGCGCTTGAGGGACTTGTAGGCACCGATAATCTGATCGACCGACTGATAGCGCTTCTGAGGCTCGGTGACGGTGCATCGATTGGCAATATGCCGGTAAGACTTGGGGATAGGCAGCGACTGCAGTATGCGTCCCAGGGCAAAGATGTCGGTGCGTTCATCCACGGTGCCGCCATTCAGTTGCTCGGGGGCAGCCCATTGCTCTGAAAGACCTGCGGTATCGGCGAATGTGTCGGTGTAGCAGAACCCGAAATCCACCAGCTTCACATCGTGCCCGATGTGCGTGACAAGAATGTTCGATGGCTTGAGGTCGAGATGCAACACCTGATGATGATGCAGGTAACGCACAGCGTCGAGCAGCTGAAGCACAAGCCGCTCTGTCTTGTCTCGCTGTCTGAAAAAGGCACGGTTCTCGTGCGCAAAGCGGTCGAGCGGCATACCGTCCACATAGTCCATGAGCAGGTAGTCGTCGCCCAACTCCACATAACGCGCCAGTGAAGGATGGTCGAGCGCATAACCTGTCTCAAACTCCTTGCGCAATGCCGCCACATGACGTGGATCGGTAGCCAGTTCAGGCTTCAGCTGCTTCACAAAGAGCCACTTGCCATAGCGTTTCACACGCGAGCATACACAAGTGCCTCCGCTTTCGCCCAACGGCTCGGCATCAACAAACCTCGATGCGCCCTGTGAAATAGAGAACCCTGATGAATCCATTACGAAACAGATGTGTCGGTCAGAATCTTGAACTTGATACCTTGCTCCCTGCCGGCCGTGAAAGTACCCAGCAACTCGCCATTACGCACCACCTCGTGAGCAATGAGCGGAAAGCCATCCACGACGATGGGCAACGACAACTGGTCGCCGGACGCAAGCTTACTGTTCTCGCTTACCGCCACCTCAAACCGCCCCTGCCCCAGACTGCGCAACACCACCCGGCGATTGGGCAGATAGGTAATTTCGAGCAGGTTGCCCTCATCAAAATGTGTGGTGCGAAGTTCGCGATAAACTGTGGAGAACACCGACGCCTTGGCTCGTTGCTGTTCAAAGAGTTGCAGAACCTCCCAGTCAGGGAAACCCAGATAGTTGGCAATAATGTTAAGGGTTGTCTCTCGGGGTGAACGGTCATCGGCAATGCGCCCCAACAGCCGTTTAAGGGTGTTCACCCCGAGGCGTTCGCCCGTGACTCGCTCCATGTCAAGGGCCAGAACCTCCACTCCATAAGCTGTTCGCACATCACTCTGGCACTTGTCACAAAGCATTTCTATAACGTTAACTGACAGTATCATATCAAACAGTGGACTGTTATGAAAGAGAACTACGCAATAAGCCCTAATCGGTAATTAAGCCGAATTGGGATAAAAATCAGAGCAATGCCTTGATTTTTGCCTCTAAGGCATCGCGGGAAATCGACCCCACGCTGCGGTCCACAAGTTCACCACCCTTGAAGAAAAGCAGAGTTGGAATGTTTCGGATGTTGTATTCAGCAGCGATGTCCATGCCGTCGTCAACATCGTATTTTCCCACAAGCACCTGCCCTTCATACTCTTTTGCAAGTTCTTCCACTATCGGTGCTATACTCTTGCATGGGCCGCACCATTCTGCCCAGAAATCAATCACTACAGGTTTCCCCGATTGAATTTCCTGTTTTGCGTTTTCGTCATTAAAAATAAAAGCCATTATTGTCTTTTTTGAAAGTTAATATTAATTGATTAATTTACACACGCTGGTTCACCGCATAGGTCATTTCGGAATCGTCAAGAAACGCAATAAATTCCTTGGTCAAAGGAATGTTGTACTGCGACTTCATGAGGATGTGCTGGTTGTTCTCTTCGTCATGGATGTTGAAGTAAAGGTCGCACACATTCTCTGTGGCTTTGGAATTGAAGAAGGTCTTAATTATCGCTGCCTGCCGGAACTGGTCTTCATTAAGCGTTACAACAATGTTATGTACCATCTTGCCTTTCACGTTCTCCAGAAGTTCCACGTTTTTAAGACGGAACTCAATGGTCTTGTTGTACTTGCTGCGCTCGGCGAATGTTCCACGGACAATTATCGAGTTCCCTATTATTCCATATTTGCCGAAATTCACGAAGTTGTCGCCGAAAAGCATCACTTCGTATGTCCCGCTGTAATCCTCAATTGTCATGCGGCCATAAAGATTGCCTGTCTTGGTGGGTTTCTGAACATACTCCACCACGATACCGCCAAACACTATTTCCTGGTCCTTGTAACTCTCGGGGTCTTTTTCTTTCTCCTTGAGTTCCATCAGTGTGGCGTTGCACCCGAATTTCATCTCTATGAAATACGGGTCGAGGGGATGTGCCGAAAGATACATTCCCACCAACTCACGCTCACGTTTCAGCAATTCTATGTGCGGCCACTTTTCTGCCTTGGGCACTTCGGGGTGAACAGTGAGCAGTTGCTCAATATCGCCGAAGAGCGACATGCCCTGATTCTGTTTGTCGAGCTGATAGTTCTGCCCATAACGTATAAGGGTTTCGCTGAATGTCTCGTTCTTGGCATTTGTTTCGAAGAAATCCTCCCTTGAAATCTCGTCGAAACAGTCGAAAGCACCAGCCAGCGCAAAGTTCTCAATCACCCGCCTGTTGCACACGGTAAGGTTAATCCGCTCAATGAAATCAAATATGCTCTTGAACGGACCGTTGGCTTCGCGCTCCTTGATAATCATGTCGGCAACGTTTGTGCCAACACCTTTAATACCGCCCAGGCCAAAGCGGATATCGCCCTGTTTGTTGGCGCTGAAGTTGCGGAAGGACTCATTCACGTCGGGGCCCTTAACCTGAAGTCCCATCGACTTGCATTCATCCATGAATTTCGACAACTTATCGGTATCGTTCAGGTTACGGCTAAGCACAGCCGCCATATACTCCGACGGATAATTCGCCTTGAGATAAGCGGTTTGATATGCCACCCAGCTGTAGCAAGTGGCATGAGACTTGTTGAATGCGTATGATGCAAACTTCTTCCAGTCTTCCCATATTTTGTTCAGTACCTTGCGGTCATAACCGTTCTTCTCGCCGCCTTGGTAGAAAAGTCCCTCCAGGTGGTTCATCTTTTCTATCTGCTTCTTTCCCATCGCCTTGCGCAACGTGTCGCTCTGGCCTCGGGTGAAACCCGCCAACTGGCGCGACAGAAGCATCACCTGCTCCTGATACACAGTGATTCCATAAGTGTCCTTCAGGTATTTCTCCATGCATGGAATGTCGTAACTTATGGGTTCATGCCCTGTCTTCCGGGCAATGAACTGTGGTATATAATCCATAGGCCCGGGACGATACAGCGCGTTCATGGCTATAAGGTCCTCGAATGTGCTTGGCTGAAGTTCAATCAGGTACTTCTGCATTCCAGCCGATTCAAACTGGAATGTACCAGTGGTCCGTCCCTCGCAATATAGCTGATATGTCTTGGGGTCGTCGATTGGAATCTTTTCTATGTCAATGTCAATACCTTTTGTTGCCTTGATATTATCAAGGGCATCCATGATAATCGACAGTGTCTTAAGCCCCAGGAAGTCCATCTTAATAAGTCCCGTGGACTCAATTACGCTGCCCTCGTACTGAGTGACAATCAGCTTGGAGCCATCCTTGTCGGTGGCGGTGCTCACCGGCACCCAGTCAGTGATATCGTCACGGCCTATAATCACACCGCAGGCATGCACTCCGGTGCTTCGCACCGTACCCTCAAGTTTCTCGGCATATCTGATGGTCTCCCCCACGAGTGGATTCTCGTTTTCCTGCTCTTTGGCAAACTCTGGGAACACCTTCAGGCAGTTTTTAATGGTTATTTTATATTTCTTGCCGGGTTTTTCGTCGGGCATGTCGTTGGGACGTGCCGGAACTAATGCCGCAAGACGATTGCTCTCGGGTATGGGCAGATTTTCCACACGCGCCACATCCTTTATCGCCATCTTCGCCGCCATGGTTCCATAAGTGATAATGTGAGCCACTTTCTCCGCACCATACTTCTCGGTTACATACTTCAGCACCTTGGCGCGCCCGTCATCATCAAAATCCACATCAATATCGGGCAATGAGATGCGGTCGGGATTCAAGAATCGCTCAAAAAGCAAATCATATTTAATGGGGTCCACTTTTGTGATACCCAGGCAATATGCCACGGCGGAACCAGCGGCAGAACCTCTGCCAGGACCCACAGTGCAACCAAGTCGCGGAGCGGCTTTAATGTAGTCTTGAACTATCAGGAAGTACCCCGGAAATCCCATGTTCTTAATGGTTGCCAACTCAAAATCGAGACGTTCGCGATGCTCGTCGTCCATATCGGGCCACACTTCCTTTGCTCCTTCATAAACCAGATAACGCAGATAATCATCTTCGTTGTCAAAGCCGTCGGGCAGTGGGAAATCGGGCAAGATCGGCTGGTGGTCGATTGAGTAGATTTCCACTTTGTCCAGAATTTCATTAGTGTTTTGCAATGCTTCTGGCACATCCTCAAAGACAGCGTTCATCTCTGCCTGAGTCTTGAACCATTCCTGCTTGGAATAGAGCATTATATTCTCGTCTTCGAGCGTCTTTCCCGTTGACAGGCAAATGAGCCTTTCGTGGGCATCGGCATCCTCTTGGTTGGTGAAATGCGAATCATTGGTACAGACAAGTTTCACGCCAAGCTCTTTCGACAATTCCATCAGCACCTTATTCACCTCCATCTGATGGA
>JAGCVR010000041.1 GCA_017962285.1 Muribaculaceae bacterium
AAAGTCCACACCCCAAGTGTCGATGCCTATTGATTTGATTTCCACTTCATCGCGAGCCATCACTTTCAGACCCTGCAGTATCTCATAATAGAGAGCAAAGATGTCCCAGTGATAGTGACCTCTGTTTTCAATGATTCTATTTTTGAAACGGGTGATTTCCTGTTGCGAGATTTTACCATCTTCAATGGTAAATAAAATTGTGCGTCCACTTGTAGCCCCCAAATCGACGGCAAAATAATTAACCTTACTCATAATTTTACGGAAAAATTAACAGTGTGTTTATTTTTTTAAATTTCCCTTACTCTGAACGAATTCTCTCCCATTCTGCATATCCGAGGACAAGGAGCGCATCCATTCTTTATCAATTAGCAAATATATGAATTACTTATGATTTTTCCTAACTTTTTTTAAGATTTTTAAAAAAGTGATGATAAAAACGCTTAAAACCGTCTGCCAATATGTTTTTAAACATATGTTTGGCTGGGAAAGACAAAATTCTGTCTGTTTTCAGGACTACTGTGACTTCCCCTCGCGGATTGCGGCAAGATTGCGACGAAGGTTCTGCAGACCCGTCCGCTTAACGGCACTCCGACCGAATATCTCTTCAAACTCCTCGGCAGTCATGGAAACAAGGCTTTCATCCGTAATCCCCAGAAACTGCTCCGAAGGCTTGAATTCATCCACTTCTGTAGCCACAACATGGTTGTTGTGGGGGCAGCACTGCTGACAAGCGTCACAGCCATAGATGCGATTGCCTATCACTCCACTGACCCACGGCGGCATGGGACCACGGTTCTCAATCGTAAGACACGACAGGCACCGCCTGGCATCCACCGGCTCCCCCTCGCGTAATGCTCCTGCAGGACACTGTCTTATACACGCGCGGCATTGGACACAACTTTCCGTGCATGGCTCGTCGGGCTCAATTTCAAGCGTTGTCAGCATGATGCCTATGAAAAAATATGAGCCTTTTCCGGGAATTATCAGAGAATTGTTCAGCCCCACAAACCCTATTCCTGCCCTCTGCGCCAAGTAACGCTCATGGATGGGTGCGGAATCTACACAGACTCTGCTTTTTTCGCCTGTTTCACTCAAGATATACTGTGCGATTGCCTTCATTTTGCGCCGAAGCACCTTGTGATAATCCTCTCCGTAGGCATAATAAGCAAACTGCGGTGCTTCGAGGGGCTGAAACTGCCTGGGATAATAATTCAGCGCAAGAGCAATCACAGTCTTGGCGCCGGGGAGCAGAAGAGTGGGGTCGGCACGCAAATCCATGTGATTCGCCGCCCACTGCATACAACCGTTTTTCCCTTGCGTAATCCACCGCTTGTATCGATCGTTCAGCTCGTTCGGCACCGGACCCACCGAACTGAAGCCACATGCACTGAATTTCAGCGACGTGGCCAATTCCACAATCGATTGCTTCAAGCCGCCACTCATCGCACGATAATTTCCCCTATTCGGGCATTGTAATCTTATTGAATTTATACCCCTGTTCCTGAAGCCACTCAATGGCGCGAGGCAAGGCATATTTCATATTTTTCTCCGCCTTCAGTGAATCATGGAAAACAATAATGGAGCCATTGCGGGCATATTTCTTCACATTCTCCAGCACCTGTTCGCCGGTGAGTTTCTTGCTGTAGTCGCGCGTAACAAGGTCATACATTATGATTGTGAAGTGAGAACGCAGCACATACGACTGCCCGAAACGAATCAGTCCGTGAGGCGGACGGAAAAGCGTGGAATGTATCTGTTCCACTGCCATGAACACATCGTGCAGATAGCGACGCGTGGTCACTTTTGCTCCCTGAAGATGGGTCATGGTGTGATTCCCTACGCTGTGTCCGCGACTTAACACCTCCTGATACAGTTCGGGGTGTTTCTTGACGTTGTTGCCGACCATGAAAAACGTGGCTTTCACACCATAACGGTCAAGGGTGTCGAGCACCCAGGGTGTTACCTCGGGCACTGGACCGTCATCGAAGGTAAGATACACTGTGTGTTCCTTTTTGTGTATCCTCCAAATCGTCTCGGGGAACAACATCCGGTACAGCAGTGGCGGGCGCTCAACAAACATAGAACTTACTGGTGGTAAAAACCTGTTTTATCGTTTTCGTTCCTTGAATCGACTGCTTTATTCCACTTCAATTTCACCGGTGGGCTCGTTGCGCTCTTCCTGCTGCTTCAAAAGCGACAGCAGACGCTCCGCGCTTACGCCGATTCCCTGCAGCTTGCCAATCAGTGCTTCCATGCCGGAAGGATTCAGCTCGTTATAGAGTATCAGCAGCTCGGGCATGTAGCGCTGGTCGATAATGTAGTCCATGTTGGTGATGCGGCCGTACAGAGAACTGCTCAGCGACTGATAGAAACGGGTATATTCACCGAAATGCATAATCTCGTCCTCCAGCACCTTAATTGCGCGGTCGGTGGCATTCTTGTTTCCGGAATGTTCACCAAGGAACTTATATGCCTGAACCAGACGCTCGCCTATCGAGATTGAATATGGACACACATTTGCCGGCAGTTTTTCTTCCATCAGCTTAAGAACGTGCATTGATTTCTCGAAGCGGTCGGCAATATACTTGTCCACCGGCTGATCCACAAACGTTGCCTTTCCAGCATTCTTGGCCTTCTGGCCGGCATAGCCCTCGTAGGCAAAATCAATGGCGAGGTTGATTAATGCGGTGCGCACGGTCTGAACCATTCTCCTCACGGTTTCATCCAGATAGATCGATTCCGGTGTGGCTTTGTCAAGTCCGCCCCACAAGAAGTGTTTCACCACATTGTCATACATCACGTCGGTGTTGCTCGCCACGTCTCCCGTGGGCGAAGCGCCGTAGAGCGGAGTCACCTGATAGCACATACCGGTGTTACGCAGGTAAGGCGTGAGGCCGAGGTAATAATTCTCTGGCACGGTCATCGCGAAATAGCATGGACGCTTCCATCCGTCTTCAATGCTCGACGCTATTATATCCAGACACATCACCTGGCTCGACGTGAGGCCGCTTCCGCCAGTCTGAAGCAAGTTAAGGCTTATCACCTCTTCAATCATATCGCGACGCGATTCGGGAACTATGCCCTGCCGGCACACTGCGGCAGAATCAACTTCCATAAATACTAGCGGATAGTGGAATTCCGGCACGCCATAGATGTTCTTGGAACTCTCAGGACTATAAAGTTCCTGAAGTGCCATTGTAGCTGGAACCCATCGTGCGGTGTCGGGCGATATGAAATAATTGAATTGGTGCGCATCGTAAGCGAAAGTCGTGGGACCAGCCTGCATCGGCAGCGGAGTGGATTCATAGGCGGCACGCTGCATCTGCGAGATATACCAGTCGGTGGCAAGATAACTGAGATTCACCACACGCACATCGGTGCGATAACCCTCCACCTCCTGATTATACCACAATGGGAATGTATCGTTGTCGCCATTACAGAATATCACTCCGTTCTTGCCGGCACTGGTAAGGTAATTGCGGCCGAAATCCCGTGCGGCATAACGTCCGGAGCGGTCATGGTCGTCCCATGTCTGGCTCACCATCTGTAACGGAACAAGCAGACCTATCAATGCGGCAACTGCGGCAACTGCAAGTTCTTTCTTGCCGCCCGACTCTTCCACTGGTTCGCTTTGTTTTTTATCCTTGGCTGGTTTCTTCGTGAGCAGTTTCATAACCAAAGCCCATAGTCCTGCCACTCCCATGCCAATCCAGATGGCAAAGGCATAGAACGAACCGGCGTAGGCATAGTCGCGCTCACGCGGCTGGCTTGGCGTCTGATTAAGATACATCACAATGGCAATACCGGTCATGAAGAACAGGAAGAAAATCACCCAGAATTGTTCTATTCCCCGCTTGCCGCGATATGCCTGCCACAACAGACCTATGATTCCCAGCAGCAAAGGCAACATAAAGAACACGTTGTGCCCCTTGTTGCCGGAGCCAAGGTCGCTTGGCAACAGGCTTTGGTCGCCAAGACGCATATTATCGAGCAGAGGTATGCCGGAAATCCAGTTTCCCTGGGTTATCTCGCCCATACCCTGAATATCGTTCTGGCGGCCCGCAAAGTTCCACATAAAGTAACGCCAATACATGTAATTGAGCTGATACTCAATGAAAAACCTTATGTTTTCCACCATTGTGGGCTTAATTCTCATTTCTTTGTTTATGGAATTCCCCTTTCCATCGACATGGGTGGTGGCTTCAACCATTTCTCCATGAAGGTCAAGCCATTCGGTGTATTCGCGGGCATGATTCGGATCGTGAATGCGGGGGAACAGCATGTTAAGCTCGGGGTTATAGCGATAATTCTGAGCCTTTCCCGTTGCTACATAGCGGTCGGGTTCCGACGGATCGGTTTTCACCACACGGGCATAGAGGGTGCGTCCTTCGTCGGACAAGGCTTTCGAAGACTGACCGTCCGACACCTCATACACTACTGTTGAGTTGAACGTCTGCCCATAGAGCAAGGGCGACTTACCATACTGCTCGCGGCTCAGATAGCTCTGCAGGGCAAACGGGCTGTTTGGCGAGTTTTCGTCGAGTGGCGTGTTGGCATTACTGCGAATGATAATCAGTCCATAGGACGAGAATCCTATGAAAATCATCAAGATACACCACATCGCATTGGCAAATAACCGCTTGGGTATAACTTTGCACCACTTGACCAACCACACTGCCAGAGCAACAGTTATAACAAATGGTATTATCATGCTTTCACCGATGAACGGGATGCCCGAAAGAAGCACCGCAAGAATTACCGCCAATTTAGTGATGATATCGTTTTTACCTTTATATATGCAGTACAACGCCCACGACAGCACGGCAAGCGTTGCCACAGCATAGGCGATTGTTCCTGAATTGTAGGGCAATCCAAATGTGTTCACAAACAGCAGTTCGAAACTTTGTGCCACATCCACGAAACCTGGTTCCAGTCCGTAAAGAATCAGGACTATCAGGACAAAGGATATCAGAAGTGCCAGAAGCGAGCCCTTGACACTGGTCTCCTTCCATTTACGATAGTAATAGATTAGTACAATCGCCGGAATACAAAGCAGGTTCAGCAAGTGAACACCGAGCGATATACCGAAAACGTATGCGATTAATATCAGGTAACGGTCGCTCTGAGGGCTGTCGGCACGGTTCTCCCATTTGAGAATCAACCAGAACACAAGTGCCGTGCAGAACGATGAGAACGCATACACCTCGGCCTCTACAGCCGAATACCAGAATGTGTCGCTCCACGTGTAGGCAAGTGCGCCTGCCAGACCGCTTCCCATCACCACAAGGTACTGTGCCATTGTCATTTCATCCTCTTTACCATCGGCTACCACAAGCCGCTTCACAAGGTGTGTGATGGTCCAGAACAGCAGCAGTATTGTGGCCGCACTGAGCAGTGCCGACATTGCATTGACGCACACCGACACCAGTTCCACATTACCACCGGCAAACAGTGTGGCGAAACGTGCCACAAGAATGAAAATCGGGTTGCCGGGTGGGTGACCAATCTCGAGTTTGTAACCTTGTGCGATAAATTCAGGACAATCCCAGAAACTTGCAGTAGGTTCCACTGTGAGCAGATAAGTTATTGCTGCTACAAAAAATGCGAACCAACCAAGAGTGTTGTTGATGATATTATATTTTCTCATCGTTATTTTTATAAAGATTTTGTCAGTAAACATTATTATTTGGGCAAATTTAGGGAAAATATCGCAGTTTTTATCTAATTTTGCTAAAAAAAGCAGAAAAGAGTATCTTTGAAACCGATTTTCGGCTTATTAAACCGAACTTTCTGAACTTTGAGAATGGGAAATAGAACTCTATACGTAAGCGACCTCGACGGAACTCTGTTGACAAGCGAATCGCGCGTGAGCGAGCATACGGCAAGTGTGCTCAATGCCCTTATCGCCGCGGGCGCAATGTTTACGGTTGCCACAGCCCGCACACCCGCCACTGTGACCGAATTGCTTGCAGGCGTAAATGTGGAGTTGCCCATGCTCACCCTTTCAGGCTCCGCCCTTTGGGACAACAAGCACAAATGTTACACCCGTGTCAGCGCCATTCCTCAGGATGTGGTATGCGCCATTGCCGATGTCATGGAGCGTCATGGTGTGCAGCCTTTTGTGTACCGGCAGCATGGCGCCCTGCTCCACACTCATCACTATGGTGAAATGAGCGTTGTGGAGCGAAGGTTTGTGGAAGAACGCAAAAACCTGAAATTGAAAAAATTCTTTCTCAACGACAAGGACTATCGCCACAATCCCGACAAAGCCATCCTCATGTTCTCTCACCGCGAATACGAGAAACTCCGCCCTGTGGCTGAGGAACTACGGGAAAAGGTAAACTGCCAGGTGATGTTCTATCACGATATCGTTGACCCATCAATAGGTCTTCTCGAAGTGTATGCCCAGGGATGCACCAAGGCTGCCGCAGTGAGCGCTCTCGCAAAATCGGTGGGAGCCGACAGGATTGTGGTATTCGGCGACAACCGGAACGACATCCCAATGTTCAAGGTTGCGAACCACAGTGTGGCTATGGGTAACGCATTTGATGAAGTGAAACGGGAGGCGTCGGAAGTTATAGGCGACAACGATCACGACTCCGTGGCGCTCTGGATTGAACAGGATTTCCAAAAATCACGAACCGACATCTCATTATGAAGTTTAGAAACATATACGATTCTCGACGCATTTGGAAAATGGGACTTGTAACGGTCTCTATTACCCTGGTGGCGGTGTTCATCTATATATCCAACAATCTGGTGAAGGATCTCGCAAAACAGGAACGCGACAGAATGGAAATCTGGGCCGATGCCACCAGGCGGCTCGCCTCAATCAGCAGCGATGTGGCTCCCGACGACAGCACCGGCGCTGCCCCGATGATGTCAACCGACATTGATTTCCTTCTCCGGATCATCGAGGGAAACCACAACATTCCCGTGCTTCTGGTCGATGACTTCGGCAACATATTGCTGCACCGCAACTTCAACCTGCCAGAACCTGTCGACAGCCTCGCCATCGGGGCACTTTCGCCGGCTAACGAACAATACCTTAAGAAAAAACTGAATTCCCTGAGCAATTCTCAGAATAAAATCGACATCAATATCGATGCCGCCACAACCCAACACCTTTTCTACGAGGACTCCACCGTTCTCAGGCGGCTCGCTTTCTATCCCTATATTCAACTCGCCGTGATGATTATCTTCATCGCTGTGGCATACTTCGCTCTTATCAGCGTGAAAAAAGCCGAACAGAACAAGGTGTGGGTGGGTCTTTCCAAGGAAACGGCACATCAGCTCGGCACCCCAATCTCATCACTTATGGCGTGGACCGAAATGCTCGGTTCAATGGGCGTGGAACAGGAGATTGTCAGCGACATGAACAAGGATGTGAACCGACTCGGCGTTATTGCCGACCGCTTCAGCAAAATCGGTTCAATGCCCGACAAGGAACTCACTTTCATCAACCAGGCTGTGGAGCACAGTCTTGAATACATGAGCAACCGCATTCCGAAACGCGTCACTCTCACCGTCGTCACCGACCCGAAACAGGACTGCGGCGTGATGTTGTGCAACTCTCTGTTCGAGTGGGTTATGGAAAATCTTACAAAAAATGCTGTTGACGCAATGGGCGGGGAAGGAAAACTCAACATTCAGGTTACTAACTCAGCACATGGCGTTCAGATTTTGGTGAGCGACACCGGCAAAGGTATTGAGAGAAAGAATTTCAAGACAGTGTTCAATCCGGGATACACAACAAAAAAACGGGGATGGGGTCTGGGACTG
>JAGCVR010000004.1 GCA_017962285.1 Muribaculaceae bacterium
GGTCGTAAGAACTTACGTAAGCGCTTTCGGTCTCGTCGGTCCACGAAGCCTTAAACGAGCTCTCGGTGATGTCGGCATCAGCCACATCGTTCAGCACAGGCTCAGACTTGAGGAATGTGGCGTTACCGGTAACGTTTACCACCACGTTGCTTGCACCTGCACTCGAGAGAGTGATGGTGGCATTGTGAGTAGCCACAGTTGTAGGAGCATAAGTAACGGTGATTGTGCCGCCATCGCTCGAAAGTGAGCTTGTGCTGAGGCTGAACATCGAAGCGTTTGCGCCACCGAGAGTTGCGGTGATATTGCCGGTGAGGTAACGACCGGTTACTTCGAGAGGCAGAGTAGCCGTCTGGTTCTTGACGGTCTCGTTGAAAGTGAGTTCAGCCGGAGAAGCGGTAATTGACGGATCGGTCGACACATAGTTGTCGAGGATATACTTGATACCTGCGAGACAGTCGATTTTACCGTTACCGAAGTGAGAAGCATTGCCACCCGAAGTCACATAAGAGTCTCTAATGGCGCTGTTCTGCATGATTTCCTTGATTTGGGTGAGCGTAAGCTCCAGGTTGTTTTCCTTAGCCACCTGCAGCCACACAGCCACGATACCGGCGGCAGTCGGGGTTGCCATTGAGGTTCCCTGCATAGCGCCGTAGGGGTAAGTGGTGTTGGTGTTAACACGATCGGACTTGGAATCACCTGAGATATATTCTGTTGAATTGTGGTTAACAGCCGACACGATTTGCGCGCCAGGAGCCGTGATAAACGGATACTGGATACCCGTGGGGCTTGCTGCGGCAGTGGCATAGCTCGAGAAGTCGGCAATGTCGCCAAGGCTACCGGAACTATAGGATTGAGTCTGACCACTGTAGTTTTTCAGACTTGTCTTTGATACGTATGCACCCACGGAGATGGCGTTGGCGATAGTAGCCTCGTCGGAAACGCTCATGTCGTCGGAGCCACGTGTCCAGGTGTGTCCGGTTGTGGTCTTGTCGGCGCTGAACCAGCAGTAAGCGTCGCACCAAACGTCCACTCTCGAAGAACCGCTCGAAGGATACACCTCAATGGCGATGCGGTTCGAAGAAGTTGTGGGAGCGAGGTAATCGCTACCGTTGCTGTAGAAGTGCAGACCTGCCTTTCCGTTGTGTGTTTCGGATATGAGCTGAAGCGTACCGGAAAGGTAACTGCTCAGACCAGAGACAGTGGTTCCGTTACTTGAGCCGCTGAGTCCTGTCTTAGACGCAACGACAGAGCCATTACTGTCGATAATATAGATGTTGCAACGGAGCGAAGTGCTGTTGCGTGACCAAGCCGATGCGATATGCGAACCGTAAGCATCATATCCATAAGATGGAGAATAACAGTTCATGATGGCGCCTAACGGGCTGCTGCTCGAAGCTGTGCCGCCAATCCATGTTCCACCGGGAGCACTTGAGGATGTGTTGCCGGCATCGTTGCTCGAAGCAAAGAGGCACACACGGTTGGGATACTGGTCGCCGAAGTATTGGTTCACCACATCGGCGAAGTCGGAGGAGCCGTCGCGTGCTCCCCAGCCTGAGCCCCAGCTGTTGCTGATAACCACTGGCATGTTGTGATTACTTGCATAGCTGATAATCTTGTTGAACGAAGAGGCAAGGTCGGTATCGTTGAGGTCGCCCACACCTGCCAGCCAAAGGTCGGAACCTGGAGCCATACCTCCGTAGGTTGCCTGGCTGTGGTCGTCGGTAACCGTTACGGTGGAACCGTTTACAATCACGCTCGAACCACCGGCGGTGGAGCAGGTGTGAGTTCCGTGGTCACTGGCATCGTCATAGGTGGCGTTAGCCATGGTGGACTGAGTGTATTCGGTACGACTGGTAACAGATCCGCTCGAATTAACCTTCACCTGATAAGCACCCACGGCACGGTAGCCGTCGTTCTTGTCACGGAAAGCCTTGTGCTGGAAGTCGATACCGGCGTCGGTAACACCCATGAGCACACCGGCACCGTCGTAAATCTGCGGCAGGCCGGCATTGACTGCGTCGGTGGAGAGCGTAAGCACATCGTCGGTGTTGGTGTACTGACGGCCCTTGTCGGTCAAGGGGCGCATCCTGGAAGCGACGTTGATTCGCTTCACACGCGAGATATCAGAAAGCTCATCCAGCTTATCCACCGGGATAAAGGCTGTGATAAGACCGTTCTGAAACTTATCGCGAACAGTTACGCCAAGCGCTTCAATGTCGGCAACATTGGTGTTGTCGTCGAGGCGGATGAAGGCGGAGATGCACTTCACACCGCCCACCATTTCAGGTGAAGCGACCGAACTAACGCGATACTCACTGATACCATCTTTCTTTGCACCAGTTTTGGGGGCACGCTTCTTAGTGGGCGTACCGTTCTTCTGTTCCAAAAGAAAGACTCTGGTGGTGGCGGAGAACTTTTCCTCATTTACCGCGAACGTGGGCAGGAAAAGCACTAACGCCAAGGTAAGAATAAGAATTCTTTTCATTAGAACGTTTTTTTGAAAATTGTTTATGTTAATAAAATGAATAAAAAATTTCAATTTTCGAGTTTTGGTTCTCAGTTTTTGCAGGTTATGCGTAAATTTCGACAAAGTTAGGCATTTTATTTGGATTGGCAAAGCGTTTTGGAGATTAGTTAGCGAATTTGATTTTGATTTTTAGCGATTTTCAGCGAAAACCGCAATAACATCAATGAAACCTCATGCGCGTAAAGCACAAGTCATTCCAAAACCATGTTTGAGGATGTATCGTTATGTAGCATAAGCTCTGAAAGAGCGGCAAGACCACAGGCGGGGGTTTGACGTGGAGGCTGGTTATTGCAGCATTTGGAGGAATTCGTCTTCGGAAATGACTGGTATGGACAGCGAGTGGGCTTTCTCAAGTTTTGCGGGACCCATGTTCTCGCCGGCAAGGACAAAGGATGTGGCAGACGATATGGAACTGACGTTCTTGCCGCCGTTCTGCTCGATAATCGCCTTGTACTCCTCTCGGGAGTGATGGGCAAACACACCGCTTATGACGATTTTCTTCCCTTGCAGTTTCGTGGACTGGGCAGCTAGTTGCTCGGGCGCGACAGCCATCTGCACACCGGCATTCTCAAGACGATTGATTATTTCCACATTGGCTTGTTTGGCAAAGAATTCCACTACGGCATGAGCGATTTTCTCACCCACATCGGGAATCATGGCAAGCTCCAACTCATTCATCGCCATGAGAGAATGGATGTCGTGCGCATATCGCGCGAGCGACTTTGCCGTGGTCTCGCCCACATAGGGGATGGAAAGGGCAAAAAGCACGCGCTCGAAAGGCACCGATTTCGAAGCCTCGATGCCATTGATGAGGCGGTTTGCCGTTTTCTTCTGCACATGAGGCAATGCCATGATTTGAGGCGCGGTGAGGTCGTAGAGGTCGGCAACGTTTTTCACGAGTCCGCTCTCGAAAAGCATCACCGCCATTTCTTCACCGTTGCCGTCGATATTCATCATGTGCCGCCCCACGAAATGCTCTATCTTCCCGGCAAGCTGGGGAGGACAGGACTCCTTGTTGGGGCATACCCAGGCGGCTTCACCTTCCTCACGGACAAGCGGAGTGCCGCACTGTGGACAGTTGCGCACGAACTGGAGGGGTTCGCTTCCCGACTGACGCTGCTTGAGGTCAACACCCACTATTTTTGGGATAATTTCACCGCCTTTTTCCACATAGACCATGTCGCCGTCGTGAATGTCGAGCGAACGGATAACGTCCTCGTTGTGCAGTGAGGCTCGTTTCACAACAGTACCCGAGAGCAGCACTGGCTCAAGATTTGCCACCGGGGTGATGACACCTGTGCGCCCCACCTCGAACGACACGAAACGCAGTCGCGTAGCCTGACGCTCGGGAGCGAATTTATATGCAATTGCCCACCGCGGCGATTTCGCGGTGGAACCGAGCCGCCTCCACTGACTCATGGAATTGAGCTTGAACACCAGCCCGTCGGTAGCCACAGGCAGATTCTTCCGCTCTGTGTCCCAGTAGTTTATGAAATCCTGCACAGCATCCACGGAGTTCAGTATCGTCATGTCGGCCACACGAAATCCCCACGACTTCACCGCCTGCATATTCTGGTAGTGGTTATCGAAAGGCAACTCATCGGCAAGGACGAAATAGAAACAGGCTTCCAGTCCGCGGCGCGCCACTTCGGCAGAGTTCTGCAGTTTCAGTGTTCCGGCTGCCGCATTCCGTGGGTTGGCAAAGAGGGGTTCCTCGTTGAACTGCCGTTCCTCGTTGATACGCTGGAAATTCTGCCACGAGAGCAGAATCTCGCCGCGAATCTCAAAACGTGATGGGTAATTGCCGGGCTGCAACTGCAGGGGGACACTCTTGATGGTGATTACATTTGCCGTAACGTCGTCGCCCTGCACACCGTCGCCACGGGTAACGGCTCGCACGAGACGACCGTTCTCGTAGGTCAACGAGATAGAGGTTCCGTCGTATTTCATCTCGCCCACTATTTCCACATCCTCGCCGCCGAGACCGTCCTTTGCACGCCGCAGGAAGTCCTGCACCTCTGCCACCGAATAGGAATTGGCGAGCGACATCATTGGCCGCTCGTGACGAACCTGCTGAAAACCTTGCGAGATGTCGCTGCCCACGCGCTGAGTGGGCGACAGCGGATCGAAATATTGCGGGTAGGCCGCCTCCAGGTCCTGGAGTTCGCGCAGCATTGCGTCGAATTCAAAGTCGGATATAGTGGGCGCGTTGAGCACATAGTAGTTGTGATTGTGGCGATTGATTTCGCTGCGCAGGAAATTAATTCTGTCTTCGAACAGGTCCATAGAGTTGACGGATTATTTGTGTAGATTATTTCTTGGATTTGCGGAATTTCGACTTTTTCGACTTGCCTGCCTTTCTCGATTTGGGAGATGGGCTTTTATCCACGGCTTGTTGCAGTCCTATGCGGATATTATCGATTAGCGCCTCAGAAGAACACGTGGCGCCGGTGGCGGCATCCGCCTGAATGTCAAGCGCTTCCTTAATGGTCTTCCCCTCGTATTGAGGAAAGATTTTCTTTGTGGCACGCGCAAAATACTGGGGTGTCTCGTAATTGTCGAGAGCATCGATTTTGGTAATCACGCCATCCTGAATGTGAATGTTGAGAGGCGTCTTTCCGCCATATCCATAGACTTTGGCAGCGATTTCACCAGTATAGATAACAGTCTCAGCATTTTTCTGCGCCGATGCAAAAAGCGGCAACAAGGCGCAAACAATTAGCAATGAGGCGGATAAAGGAGAGTTCCTGAATAATTTCATCGGATTTGGAATTTAATTCACACAAAATTACGATAAAAGTGTGAAGTTCCTGCAATTTTAAAACGTTTTTAACGTTTTATAAATAAAGCCGGCGAATTATATTTCGCAAATAGCCGTGAAAACTATATCTTTGCTTGGAAAACGCAAAGATGGTTGTTGTTTTTACAGAAAACGAAAAAGATGGAACAAGATATTGAACGTTGCATAGAAGTGCTTAAAAAGGGAGGGCTGATACTCTACCCCACCGACACCATCTGGGGCATAGGATGCGACGCGACGAATTCCGAGGCGGTCAGAAAAGTGTATGAGTTGAAGCACCGAGCCTACAACAAGGCACTGATTGTGCTGCTCGACAGCGAGAATTCGCTATATCATCATGTGGTTGACGTTCCGGAGATGGCTCTGGAACTGCTGGATGTGGCAGTGCGACCGCTGACGATAATCTATGAGGGCGCTTACAATGTGGCACCGGAGCTGCTCGGTGAGAACGAGAGCGTGGGAATCAGGATTCCGCACGACAAGTTTGCGCATGAGCTGTGCCGCCGGTTCCGCCGCCCCATTGTATCCACATCAGCCAACGTGAGCGGAGAACCTTCTCCGGGTAATTTCCAGGAAATCAGCAAACAGATAATAGACGGAGTGGACTATGCGGTGAATTACCGGCGAGACGACCGACAGAGGGCAGAAGCTTCGAATGTGATATTGCTCCGAGCCGACGGCACGTTCAAGATAATCCGTTGACAGGAAACAAGAAAAGGAAAAGTTATGGTTAGCGAACGACGACAACGACTAAAATATATTCTCTGGGACTATGTGTCATCGAATCTGGCATGGTTCTGGTTCAACTGCATAAGATATGAGCTGGGGGCGGTTCAGGGAGGATTCTCGTCATTGCCCGCATTCTTGAATTCAAAGATGATATTGCTGGGTCAGGTACTGTTCCCGCTGATGATGATGGTGATATATTGCCTGTCGGGGTACTATACCAACGTGTTCCGCAAGTCGCGCCTTCAGGAGCTGCTCACCACCATCACCACATCGGCAATCTGTACGCTCGCCATTATGTTTGTGGCGCTTATCAACGATATGTTCCTCACCCGCAAGGAGAACTATGAGATGATTCTGCTGCTGTGGGCACTGCTTTTCTTCGTGGTGTACGCCGGCAGATTCCTGATTACGAACATAACCACGCAGAAGATACGCAAGGGCAAGCTGTCGTTCAACACCATCGTCGTGGGTCGTGGCAGCGCAGCCATCTCATTCGTGCAACGCCTTGAGAAGATGGACGAGAATCAGGGTTACAAAGTGATTGGCTATGTGAGCATTCCCGGTGAGAACGACGTGAAAGACATCGACCGCAGTTCATTCTCGCCCGATGAATTGGAGACAGTGTGCCGTGAGCATGACGTGAAAGAGATAATAGTGGTTCCCACAAAACAGGACTCAGTCCAGTTGCTCAATGCCATAAACCACCTGTTCCCGCTGAATCTTCCGATAAAGATAACGCCCGACAGATACAATCTGCTGTTGTCGCGCGTAAGAATCAACAATATGTACGGCGACCTGCTGGTGGACATTTCAGGCAGTTCGCTCAGCGACAGCGGCAAACTCATAAAACGCCTGATGGACGTGGTGATATCGGCAATAGTTCTTACGCTGTTCTTCCCCTTCGGGCTGATAGTGGCGCTGATGATAAAGCGCGACTCGAAAGGCAGTGTGTTCTACAGCCAGGAACGCCTTGGCTACCACAACCGGCCGTTCATGATCCACAAATTCCGCACCATGGTGAGCGATGCCGAGGGCGATGGCCGTCCGCGTCTGAGCTCAAACGATGACGACCGCATAACGAAAATCGGCCACTGGCTCCGGAAATACCGCATCGACGAGGTGCCACAATTCTGGAACGTGCTGAAAGGCGACATGTCGATTGTAGGCCCCCGACCCGAACGCAAATATTACGTGAAACAGATACTTGAGCGCGAACCGGCATATTCGCTCGTTCATCAGGTACGCCCGGGCATCACATCGATGGGCATGGTGAAATACGGTTACGCGAAAGACGTGGACGAGATGCTGGAGCGCCTGCGCTTCGACCTGATTTATCTTGAAAACATGTCGATAGTGAACGACATTAAGATTATGATATTCACATTCAAGACGATAGCTACGGGAAAAGGCATTTAGCGGGCTATTTGATTACGAGCCAGTTATTTGAAGGCGTGAACGGAACGGAGCAAAATAGAAACATCGAAGGAGGCGAGGGATTTTTCCTGCGTCTGCTGCGTTGGCGCGAAAAGCACATATCCGAGCGCACGTTTATTGTGGTTCTCGCATTGATTGTGGGAATTTGTTCGGGCCTGGCGGCGGTGCTTCTGAAGTTCCTTATTTCCACGATAGCACACGCGCTGACGTCGAGCGTGATTGCAACACGCGGCAACCTGCAGTATTTTATTTTTCCTTTAATCGGAATATTGATATCGGGACTCTATGTGCGCTACCTGCTACGCGACAACATCTCTCACGGAGTTACCCGCGTTCTCTATGCCATTGCACAGAAAAAGAGCCGCCTGAAGTTCCACAACATGTACGCGTCGCTGCTGGCGTCGTCGGTAACCATAGGGTTTGGCGGTTCGGTGGGAGCCGAAGGTCCAATCGCCTTTACTGGTGCCGCGATAGGTTCGAATCTGGGCAAGGCGA
>JAGCVR010000005.1 GCA_017962285.1 Muribaculaceae bacterium
CCTTCAGAGCGAGCACGAACGCTACCTTGTGGAAGAACATTTCAAATGTCCTGTGATTCTCACCAACTACCCCAAGGAAATCAAGGCTTTCTACATGAAGCAGAACGACGACGGAAAGACCGTGCGCGCCATGGATGTGCTCTTCCCGCAGATTGGTGAAATCATCGGCGGAAGCGAGCGCGAAGAGAACTATGACAAACTCCTTAACCGCATCAACGAACTGGGAATACCCATGAAGGACATGTGGTGGTATCTCGACACCCGACGCTTCGGGACAGTGCCTCACAGCGGATTCGGACTTGGATTTGAGCGCCTTGTGCTATTCGTTACTGGAATGGCAAACATCCGCGACGTGATTGCCTTCCCACGAACTCCGAACAATGCCGAATTCTAAAAAGACAAAAACGAACACATATCATATAAAGACCCTGTGGATAACAGTTTCCTCTGGGTCTTTTTTATTCTGCTGTTTTTCAAAGAAAACTAATTCCAGTTTTTGGCGAATTAACTTTATTTGTTCCACGTGGGCACGAATGTGGCACTTTGTGCCATTAACTTTGCATCAGAAAATTAAAACACACAGAATTATGTTTAGCAGAGTTAACAATCAAATCAGCCCATGTGACCAGGTGTTCGCCACCATCGAGAACAACGGTCACATCATTGCAAGCGTGAACAAGAGCAACTTCCGGAGTACCGACGACGTGGTTCGCACCATTCTTTCGCTCGCCGGCAGTTTCCTGGGTGTGGCGCAGGTGAACATCCGCAACAAGAGCCAGGGATGGACCGAAAACCGAGCCATCTGCCTCGCGTAATCTCATCCCAGCCTCCGACGCAGCCTCATCGAAAGCGGCTGCGCCTTCCTGGAGTTTCTAGAACTTCTGGTTTCTCTATATTCTCTTTGAATTACAGCGGAAAATTAGTATATTTTCCAAAGTAGTTTTTAAAGAATCAAAATAATGGGGAAAAAGACTTTAATCGCATTGCTGATGCTGATTTCAGGCGCGGCTCAGCTGTGGGCGTCGCTTAACGTCACATTAATAGAGTCAGGTATCAATCATCTCACTTGGAGTTATGACGAAGATGATGAGTTTTACACATTCACCACAACCGGCAATGACCCGTATGTGTATACAAAGGGGTTTTCCCGCGCGCTGGAAGATGGCGAAGTGATTCTCTCGTTCGAGTATCAGCTGGACCAGCAGATTCCAAACATGCAGATTTATTTCCGCAACACCTCGGCAGGAACATCCGCATACAGTTGGGGCTCAGCGCACTCAATCAAGAACCTGAATGTGCCAGCCGCAAGCGAATGGACCGAGTTCACGCTTGACATTTCCACCTATCTGACCGACTTTGAGATAGGCGCTGCCGGAGACCAGTTCCGCCTTGACTTTGGCGGAGAAGCCGGCAAGACCATTAAGCTGCGTAAGCTGCGCATCAGAAAGGCAGAGAACGACCCTTCCGTTGCCGAAGACAACGGCATCGCCACCGTAAAGAAACTTATCGCCACCGGACTTCCGCTGCTGATGATTGAGACCGTGAACGGTGAATTCCCCACCGCCGAATACGTGACTCCCACTGTGCCGGGAGCAGTGGGCAGTGACATCATCAACAACGAATACGTCAACGGACGTCTCCGCATTTACGACGGCTCAACCACTGCGGTTTACGACAGCGGCGACTATGTGGACGGAGAGAGTGGAATGCGCATCCGATTGCGTGGCAATTCCAGCGCAAGCGCCAAACAGAAACCATTCAAGATTAAACTTGAGAACAAAGCCGACCTGATGCTTCGCGGCAACGACACCAAGTATGCCGACAAGGAATGGCTCCTGATCCGCGACGAAAAGATGGTGGATTTCGCCGGATATAAACTGAGCGAAATTCTGGGATTTGACTTCGTTCCCGGCAACCGGTTTGTGAACGTGTGGTTCAACGACAAATACCAAGGACTCTACCTGCTGGTGGAATATGTGAAACGCAATGCAAACTGCCGCATCAACATAAGCGACACAGGCTACCTCTTCGAGGACGACCCCTACTGGTGGACCGCCGATGACTATGTACAAAGTACCAAATATCCAGAATTCAGCTACACATTCCGCGACCCCAAACTTGCAAACATGACCACCGGACAGCGCTCATACATTGAGACCTGGCTCGCCAACTACGAGCAGGCCATTGCATCTGGCGGTGCCTATGAGGACTACGTGGACGTGACATCGCTGTCGAGATATGCTCTGGGCCACGAAATCCTGGGAACACACGATGCTGCCGGGGCAAACATGTACTTGACGAAACACGACAACACGAGTGATTCGAAAATAAAGGTTGCATGCATGTGGGACTTCGACACAAGCGAGACGCACGCCACCGACTGGTCGAATACCAAAACCATGCGCCTCACTTCGTTCTACAACAACAGCAACCATGCCTTCACCGACGCTCTGGTGGATCGATGGAAAACCGACGGAACCGCCATTACCAACGCGATGCTTCAGTTCCTGGATGATTACGCGAACTCGGAGCTACTTGCCGGTCATGACAAGAGTGTGCTTTACGACAACAACCGCTGGAACACTTCCTACCCCACAGCCAGCGAAAGCATAGTACGCCAGAAGGCCTATTTCCCAGCCCGCAAGACGTGGCTCAACGAACACATTGACGAAATCACCACCTCCAGTCACACCGGCGGCACCATTGAGGATGCCACACCAATAGGAGCAGGTGTTGCAAAAGGCGTTGCGACATTCATCTTCGGCAATGTGAAAAGCGACCTCACGACCCAGCCGGGCGAAACCAACCGGCTGACCGGAACCTGGACCGTGACAGGTGCCAAGGAAATCCGCGACAACAGCTCCACTAACCACCGCTCGTGGGCTGGCGCCGTGGCACAAGGCGGTGATGTGATTTTCTCAATTGAGCAGGAAAATGCCTATAACGCAGCCGACGGACGAGGCAATTACGCGTCGATCCACGTTATCACATACAACGAAAACGGCTCCAACTCCACTTTCACCCCACAACTGCGGCTCACCAACACCGAAGACGGTTCAAACAAGACCTACCGTCTGGGTGTGGCACAAGATACCCCCAACTGCCAGCACTTCACAGCCTATGGCACCAACCTGGGACTTAAAGACAACCATTTCAACAAGATTGAAGTCATCTTCCCCAACCTCGACGAAAACAGCGTGGTGAGCTTGACTGCCATTCAGTTTGACCTGCCGTTTGAACGAACCATTTCGCCACACAGCACAACCTACATCCCCACTCATTTCTACGACCAGGGCGGAAACGGCGTGGGATACTGGAGTTACCACGAACGAAACAACTGGGAGGTGTACTGGCGCCGTGTGGACGTGGACAGCGTGAACATGCAGGGCGGCCCCACAACAATAAATACAGGCATAGATTATGGAACCCAGGGGGGTCTTCAGTATGGCTACCCCGAGAATTGGCACGGTCACAGTGGA
>JAGCVR010000042.1 GCA_017962285.1 Muribaculaceae bacterium
GGGAAACGGAAATGACCGAAATTGTTATGCTTGGCACAGGCAATGCAATGTGCACGCGATGTTACAACACTTGCTTCTACCTGAGAACAGATCAGGGTGGAATGCTTGTTGACGCAGGCGGTGGAAACGGTATTTTCCGCCAGCTGCATAAAGCCCGCATTGCTTACGAAGATATCCACCACATCTTTGTCACCCATTGCCACACCGATCACATTATGGGAGTCATCTGGCTCATTCGCAAGATTTCGCCCATGATGTACCGCGGCAGATACGAAGGAATCCTCACCATTTATTGCCACGACGAAGTGCGGCACGCTCTTCTCACTATGTGCAACCTAATGATTCCGCAGAAAATCCTCAGCGCCATCGGCAACACCATTATTTTGAAAGAAGTATCAAATGGTGAAACGCTCAGAATAAACGACATGGATGTTACCTTCTTCGATATTGGCAGCTCCAAGACCAAGCAATTTGGTTTTCAAGCTTTACTCCCCGACAACCAAAAGCTTGTCTGTCTGGGCGACGAGCCATATAATCCGTGTGCCGAAAAATATGCACGCCATGCCGATTGGCTTATGGCAGAAGCCTTCTGCCTCTTCCGCGACCGCTCCACGTTCCGCCCTTACGAGAAACATCACAGCACCGCCGTGGATGCAGGAAAAACGGCAAATGAACTGAATGCGAAGAATCTGATTCTTTATCACACCGAAGACACGAATCTCACGGCACGGCGCGACAATTATGCAGCAGAAGCTAAAACAGAATTTTCTGGGAATATCTTTATTCCCAACGACCTCGAAATAGTAAAAATCTAAAAAAATGAACAATTACGAAAGTATAACAGCACGACTTGAGCCTCAGATGAAAACTCTGAACGGAATCATCCGTAGGTGTCTCACAAGCGATAATCATACGCTCGCTCAAATCGTGGAGAATTATCTGAAAACCGAAGGAAAGCAACTTCGCCCGATTCTTGTTCTGCTCAGCGCAGAACTGTATGGCGAAATAAACGATAAGGTGCTCGCTGCAGGTGCTGCAATTGAAATCCTGCACAATGCTTCGCTCATCCACGACGACGTGATTGACCAGAGTGCAACCAGGCGTGGTGTCCCCACCATTAACAGCGTGTGGGACAATCACATGGCGGTTCTTGTGGGCGACTTCTTTGTCAGCAAAGCCCTCACATGTGCCGTCGGCACGGGCGACATAAACATAATTTCTTCGCTGTCGGAAGTGGGAGCCTACCTGGCTGTCGGTGAAATTAACCAGATAGACAATGCTTTTCACGGTAATATCACCGAAAACGACTACATGAATATCATAAGCCATAAGACGGCGTCGCTGTTCACCTCATGCGTAAACGTAGGGGCATTCGGGGCCGGTGCCTCGGAAAATGAACTTCACAACATCCAGTCCTACGCACACCTCTTCGGCATGGCTTTCCAGATGAAGGACGATATATTCGACTATTTCCACAACCCTCAAATGGGAAAACCCACCGGAAACGACCTGCGCGAAGGGAAAGTGACCCTGCCGCTTATCTACGCCCTCGAACACGGTGAAAACAACGCCGAAATGCGTCAGCTGGTGAAGAAAACCAGTCTTAACGACAGCGAAATCGACCGGCTCGTGGAATATGCCAAGCAGAACGGCGGCATAGAATACACCAACAAAACAATGGAAAATCTCCGCGACAAAGCATTTGCCTGCCTTGAACCCTATGGGCAGAATAAGGCCGTGGACGACCTTAAGGCTCTTTTCAATTTCATCATAACCCGCGACAAATAATTCCTGTTATTGGTTGCTTTCTGGTGTTTTTTCGTAATTTTGGACGCTCAGATAAACGTAAATGGCAAAAAAGACTCTACATATTTCTCTGCTTCTGCTTCTGCTGACAATAGCCTCCAGCTGCGGCAGGTCGTTCAAGATTTCCGGACAAATGAAAAATCTCGGAACGCAGAATGTGCGGCTGGTCTATGCCACCGAACAAGGTGTCGTGGATAAGTGGATTGTGGCTCAGGACGACAAGTTTCAAGCCACAGGCTCAGTGGATGCCCTCACTGTCATTGCCATCTATAATTCCGAGCAGAGCCTAATCGCACGTTTGGCGGTGAAGAATGGCGACAACATAAGCATAGGCGGCGATGCCCTTGAGCCTTACACCATTCAGGTGAACGGTTCGGACCTGAACGGAAGATGGTACGATTTCATTAGGAAAAACCAGTCGGTGTATAATGCCTACAACACAACCATGCTCAGCACTCTCATCGAAACCTACGTGAGCAAGAACCCCGACGACGTGGTTTCCACACTGCTGGTTATGACCGACTACGGATATATCAACGACAGGGAAAAAACCGAAAAACTTCTTTCCTCGATCAATCCCGATGCCCGACCGGCATCAATCATTCAGCCCTACGAGGCGCTGCTGAAAATGAGAACCACGCCGCAAAACCGGACAAGAACCATGTACCTGATGGATACAAACGGCGACATCGTGGCTCTCAACACCAACGAAGCGCCTTATTCCATCTACTACTTCTGGAATTCCGACCAACGTTTCAGGGCCGACATCATAAAGCAACTGAGACAATGTAAGTCTTCGCTGAAAAACAAAGTTCAGATTGCCGACATCAATCTTGACGGAGACTCCACAGGATGGCGTCCGAAGGTGCGCGCCGATTCCTCTACGTGGAAACACTACTGGTCCCCGGGCGGACCGCTCGCATCCACAGTTCTTCATCTGGCAATTGAACGGACTCCGCTTTTCATCGTCAGCGACTCAATAGGCCGACAGCACTACCGCGGCATTTCCGTGCAGGAAGCTTGCGAGGTGGCAGAGAATAAATTAAAGTGAGTTTAGTTATGATTTCACCGCATAAGAAATGATTCTTAACAGGCTGAACATATTGAATTACAAGAACATCGCCGAGGCTTCGCTCGAATTCTCGCCAAAACTGAATTGCCTCGTCGGAAACAACGGAATGGGAAAAACCAACGTTCTCGACGCCATCCATTTCCTGAGTTTCTGCAAGAGCTACAACGCACAGCCCGACAGCACCGTAATAAACCATAATGCCGACTTTGCTCTCCTCCAGGGCAATTACTCACGAGAAGACAATACCGAAGATATTTCCATCTCCATTCAACGGGGAAAACGGAAAATCGTGCGGCGTGGGAAAAAAGAATACCAAAGACTAAGCCAGCACATAGGGCTTTTGCCACTGGTAATGGTTTCTCCCATGGACTGGGACCTGATTCGCGGCGCCGGAGAAGAACGACGGAAACTCATGGACCAGATCATCTCCCAGAACAATCGGGAATACCTGAACGCACTCATTCAATACAACAAGTGCATTGAGCAAAGAAACTCTCTTATCCGCAACGGAAACACCGATCCTCTGCTCTACGAATCCATCGAACAAAATGCCTGCTCCGCGGCAACACTCATTCATGGTGCACGGCAAGAATGGATTCAGCAGTTCACGCCCGTTTTCATGCAATTCTACGAGGCTGTGGCAGGTGCCGGTGAAACCGTTGCGCTGAACTATCATTCTCACCTGAGCCAGCTCCCGATGAAAGATGTTTTTGACCAACGCCGGCAACGCGACCTGGCAATAGGCTACACCACCGGAGGCGTCCACCGCGACGACATCGACCTTCTGCTCAACGGATACTCCATGAGAAAAACCGGTTCGCAAGGACAGTGCAAGACCTACACCATCGCCCTTCGGCTGGCACAATTCAACTTCCTGAAATCAACAGGAACCACCACTCCCATTCTCCTGCTCGACGACATTTTCGACCGTCTCGACTCTCAAAGAGTGGAAAACATTATTTCCCTGGTTTCAAGCAACAACTTCGGGCAGATTTTCATCACCGACACAAATCGCAGCCATATCGATGAGATATTAAAAAGCTCGGGCAGCGATTCGCGCATGATTGGCGTGGAAAACGGCATTTGCTCATATCTTTAACCACAAGGAACTGTAATTATGAAACGGACACATCCACAAACCGTGGCGGAAATAATTTCAAACCTCTTGAAAAAAGAGAATCTCCAAAGCCAGTGGGACGAACACCGGGCACTCGACATCTGGCCCGAAATCGTGGGACCGGGCATTAACCGCTACACCACCCACCGCACAATCCGCAACGGCGTTATTACAGTGTGGCTCTCTAGCGCTCCTCTGAGAAACGAAATGATGCTTTCGCGCTCGCTTCTGATAAAGAAAATCAACGAACAACTGGGGCAACCGGTTATTAATGAAATAATTTTCAAGTAAATCATGGAAAACAAAAAACCAAAATACGGAATAGAACCCGAACACGACTTCAAGTGCGAGACAAGCATACAACTAAGGCTTGTGGACATCGACACCGTGGGCCATGTCAACAACTCGTTCTATTTCAATCTTTTTGACCTCGCCAAAAGCGACTACTTCGAGAAAGTTACAGGCATCGCTACCGAC
>JAGCVR010000043.1 GCA_017962285.1 Muribaculaceae bacterium
AACAATCAGTTCTCAATCAATCTTAATGCCCCGTATCTGATTAAAGGCAAGAGCATTATTGAGAAGTCGAACATTTCGGCTAAGTTCAACGATGGTCTCCAGTTCAGCGCAAGCACAATTTACCCGATGAAAGGCGGAAAAACCAATGCCAACTTTGTCGCAAGCGCAAAAGACGATAAAGTGGATGCCAACTTCAATTGGAAGATGAACCGTGCAAGTGATTATTCAGGCGAACTTAAACTTTCGTCGCAGTTCCATCGGTCGGAGAATAACGCATTGAACGCGAGTGTCTCTGTCATACCATCGCAAATCGTGTTCAACGACACTGCCTGGAACGTGCAGCAAGGTCTGATCGACATTAACGATGGTATGATTCATGTTTATAATCTTCACGGCGACTGCAACAATCAGTTTGTCCACATCGATGGATATGCGTCGAAGAATCCTGCCGACGAACTTCTTGTAACGCTCAACGACATCAGCCTTGACTATATCTTTGAGACATTGCAAATCGACAATGTGAAGCTTGGAGGACAAGCATCCGGCAAATTCTTCTGCAGCGACCTGTTTTCTGTCTCTCCCAGACTTGAGACACCGAATCTTCATGTGAACAACATATCCTACAACAAAACCGTCATGGGCGATGCCGACATAGAAAGCCACTGGGAACATGCCGACAAAGCAGTGGCTCTCAATGCCGACATCACTCAGCACAATGGTCTGCATTCTTTCATTAATGGAAAGATTTTCACAGGTCAGGATTCGCTTTACCTCACTTTTAACACCCAAAAAGCAAACGTTGCTTTCATGAAACCTTTCATGGCGGCTTTTGCAAGCGATGTGAGTGGAGAAGTATCTGGAAAGGCTGTTCTCTTCGGTAACTTCCACACAATCGACATGTATGGCGACATTTTTGCTGAAAACCTAAAGCTGAAGGTTGCTTACACCAACGTGGAATACACATGCACGGACTCGGTGCACGTGGTACCCGGTTACATCGCTTTTGACAACGTCAGGCTTTCCGACAGGGAGAACCATCATGCCACGCTCAGCGGATGGCTCAAACATGACGCTTTCCACGATCCCGTGTTCAACTTCGCAATTACCAATGCCGACGACTTATTATGCTACGATATTGCCCCCAACGACTTCGACAACTGGTACGGTACAATCTATGGCGACGGCTCGGCGTTCATCAGCGGGGAGCCGGGAGTGGTTAACATCAAGGTCAACATGGAATCCGCACCCAACAGCAAATTCACTTTTATTCTCTCCAAGGCGGAGAACGCAGCCGAATACAAGTTCATCACTTTCCGGGACCGCGACAAACTCAATAATGAGACCGCTCAACAAGAAAACGACAGCATTCCGGAAATTATCCGACTGCTGACCAAACATGACATCAACGTCAATGAGAACGCGCCATCCAACTATATTATAGAGCTTCAGATGGATGTCAACACAAACACTCAGATGACCGTGGTAATGGATCCTGTGAGCGGTGACAAAATTCGCGGGACAGGAACCGGACATATCCGGCTCACCTACGACAACGCAAACGAAGACTTGGGGATGTATGGCAAGTATTCCATTGAAAAAGGGAAATACAACTTCACTCTCCAGGACATTATCATAAAAGAATTTACCATTAACGAGGGCAGCAGCATAAGTTTCCAAGGCAGTCCCTACTCTGCCCAACTCGACATCAATGCGACTTATGCACTCAACGCTAACGTCAGGGATCTTGACGAATCGTTCGCTACAGATCAGGACATGAACCGCACAAATGTCCCGGTGCACGCAATCCTTAAAGCCAATGGTTCGATGAACGAGCCCGAAATCTCGTTCGATCTGCAATTCCCCACCCTGACATCAGAATCCTACCGTAAGGTGAAAAGTGTTATCAGTACCGACGACATGATGAATCGACAGATAATCTACCTTTTGGCGCTCAATCGTTTCTACACACCCGAATACATGAATGGGACAACCAACAACAATGAACTGTCGTCGGTTGCGTCATCAACCATTTCTTCGCAGCTGTCGAATATGCTTGGACAACTCAGCGAGAACTGGACCATTTCTCCTAATTTCCGTTCCGAGAAAGGCGACTTCTCCGATGTTGACGTGAACCTGGCGCTATCAAGCCAGCTGCTCAACAACCGACTGCTCCTTAACGGCAATTTCGGATATCGCGATAATACTTACAATTCCAAAAACTCCAACTTCATAGGCGATTTCGACATTGAATACCTGCTTAACAAAAAAGGTACTATACGCCTGAAAGCCTACAACCACTTCAACGACCAGAATTATTTCGTCCGTAATGCAATGACTACGCAAGGTGTGGGGGTGGTGTTCAAACACAGCTTCAACCGTCCGTTCGATTTCATCAAACGTAAAACGGAGCCATCCGATACCACACAAAATGCCGCCAATCCTCAAGTTAATGAGTAAGTTTAGTTTTATCATATTGTCTTTACTTCTCAGCATAATCCCGTTGAGGACTGCAGCGCAGGAGTCCGTCCAGCATGCCGACTCTGTACCGGAAATTGAACAGATTGCCGACACTGTTCCACAGCACCAGTCTAAGCTGAAGGTTCTCTCTAATAAAGTAACGGATAAGCTTCTTAATGCCATCCCCGATGCAAAGTCAGATGACTCCACCAGCATCAAGAACGACTCCCTCTACTGGACCACCGCACTGAAACATCGCCGATACAACATCTACGACACAAGCATAAAATATCCACGATTCCTCGATTTCTGTGTGAGAGCATACCGCTGGGGCGACAAGACGTTTAACTCCTACGACACGGCTTATGTGAAACCTTCAGGGAAAAACTGGAAATTCATCCTGCGCAACAACAACTGGATCGACACCTATGGAGGCAGGCTCTCTAAAGAGCGGATGAGGCTGGTGATATCATCGGATGTGGCAAGCAGTTTCGGTGCACAGCTCGCATTTATGGCAGTCAGCTACACCTATATGTTCGACATCGACAACCTGATTAAGGGTACTCCCATGAGTCACAAACGAATGGACTTCTCTTTTACCTGTGCCCTGTTCTCAATCGACTTCTACTCAAAAAGCAACTCAAGCAAGACCGACATTCACCGCTTCGGTGACTATAAGTACAAGAACAAAAGTTGGGTTTCCGAACCGTTCTATGGGCTGAAAGCAGATAACTGCTATGGAATCTACGGTTATTACTATTTCAACCATCGCAAGTACTCGCAGGCTGCCGCCTATTGTTTCTCGAAGATTCAGAAAAAAAGTGCCGGCTCGTTTATTCTTGGGTTTGGAATCGACCACCAAAACATCAGCATGGACTTTTCTGAATTGAAACAGCAGATGAAGGATGTTCTGCCCGACGACAGATTATTCTACTCGTTTAAGTATAACGACTATACCATTCTCGTAGGGTATGCCTATAGCTGGGTTCTACGGCACAACTGGCTCATAAACCTCACTTTCACACCTTCCTTCGGTTATCGAAAATCGCTCGCAGGCTCAACCGAAGGTGCGAAATCGCTTTTCTCTTCAAATATCCGAGGTAAACTCGCCGTGGTGCACAACCGTGGACGTTTCTTCTATGGGTTGCACTTCATCTTGGACGGACACTGGTACAACAGCAGCAGTAACAGTTTCTTCAATTCAAACGAAGACCTGACCCTATCTGCCGGCATTAGATTTTAAGACACTTTTATTACAGATTATTATGAGCAATATAATACTTGGAATTGAATCTTCCTGCGACGACACCTCCGCTGCCGTCATCAGAGATTGCGTGCTGCTGTCGAATTTGATTGCAAGCCAGAAAGTTCATGAGGCTTATGGCGGTGTGGTGCCGGAACTTGCTTCCCGCGCACATCTGCAGAATATCGTTCCCGTAGTCTCTGAGGCGATAAAGCAAGCAGGGATAAGCAAGGACGAAATCAGTGCCATTTCCTTTACAAGGGGACCGGGACTGCCCGGATCGCTGCATGTAGGAGTTTCCTTTGCCAAGGGGCTGGCTCTGGCTCTCGGAAAGCCGCTCGTTGATGTAAACCACCTGCACGGACACGTCCTTGCCCACTTTATTAAAGAACAAGAAGACTCTCCTGTCCCTTCGTTTCCTTTCCTCTGCTTGCTGGTGTCGGGAGGCAACTCCCAGATAATAAAAGTGAACTCACCCTACGAGATGGAAATTCTGGGACAGACTATTGATGATGCAGCAGGCGAGGCATTCGACAAGTGCGCAAAAATCATGGGACTGCCCTATCCCGGTGGTCCCATCATCGACAACCTTGCCCAGCAGGGCGACGCACACCGTTTCGCATTCTCAAAGCCACACATCCCAAACTACGACTATAGCTTCAGCGGATTGAAGACATCGTTTCTCTATACCCTCAGAGATGCCGTGAAGCAAGACCCTGGTTTCATTGAAGATAACAAAGTCCATCTGGCGGCATCATTGCAACGTACCATTGTAGAAATACTTATGGACAAATTCACAAAAGCCATCAGGGACACAGGAATTAGAACTATTGCCATAGCCGGTGGTGTATCGGCAAATTCGGGAGTGCGCGATGCTGTTGACGATTACGCTAAGCATCATGGTCTCTCGGCGTCCATTCCCAAGCGACTTTTCACCACAGATAATGCCGCCATGATTGCCGTGGCGGGACACTTTAAGTTCCTGAAAGGCGAATTTATGGATATCTCCGAACCTCCATTCTCAAGAGTCTCTGTTTAATAGCTTTAACTCTACTTTTAACATCCACGAGCACAGCGAGTTTACTTCACCTTTAACTTCACTTTTTACTCCCTCTTTTTATGAACTACTGCATCATTGCCATAGGAGATGAACTTCTCATCGGACAGGTTACCGACACCAATTCCGGTTGGATTGCACGCCACCTCACTCCATTTGGATGGAATGTCCAAAACATTAAGCTGGTGGCAGATAATGCTTCCCAAATAAAACAAGCCATCATCGAGGCTTTTGCCATGGCAGATTGCATTATAATGACCGGAGGACTCGGTCCAACAAAAGACGATATCACCAAAGCCACGCTTTGCGAATATTTCGGAGGCACTCTCGTTTATGACACTGAGACAGCTCAAAATGTGGCAGACATAGTGGCTCGCCTCGGGTTGAAAATGAACCAATACACCGCCACACAAGCCATGGTGCCGTCGGTGTGCCAGGTAATACAGAACGAAGTGGGCACAGCCCCCATTATGTGGTTTGAGAAAGATGGCAAAGTATTGGTGAGCTTGCCCGGTGTGCCGTTCGAGATGGAAACCATGATGCAGCGGAGAGTTATCCCCATGCTCACGTCGCATATCCCAAGCGCCACCACCACTCTGCACAAAACCTTTATAGTGGTGGGCTATCCCGAGTCGAACCTCGCAATGAAGCTGGCAGACTTTGAACAAAGCCTTCCTTCGCACATTCACCTTGCCTATCTGCCGCAACCTTCCTTATTTGTCCGACTGCGGCTGACGGGAATACTTAACGACAAGAACCTCTTGGAGTCTCAGTTCGGAGAACTGACCGAATCATTGCGGAGCATTTTGGGTGAAGCCATCCTCTGCGAACAGGACCTTGCCGTGGAAGCCATTCTGGGTGAACTGCTAAAGAAAAAAGGGCTCACCGTCTCCACCGCCGAAAGCTGCACGGGGGGCAACGTTGCACATCTCATCACGCAAGTCGCCGGCAGTTCACAGTATTTCACCGGGGCGGTGGTATCCTACGACAACAGTGTGAAACGTAAGCTACTTGGCGTG
>JAGCVR010000044.1 GCA_017962285.1 Muribaculaceae bacterium
TCCGCGTGCGCCGCCGCCCTTGGTCTCCATCTTCATGTTGGGCGTCATCCAGGTCATGGAGCCGCTCTCGGTAATCATCGACTCGCCAGAGGAAAGCTGGCAAATCACAACGGGAAAGCTCCCACCCTTAATCTCGTACTGCATGGACAATCCCTTCTCTCTATCGCATCCTGTCGATATAACTACTTATACTCCAATACGCTTGGTTTTGTCCCAGAGTTTTTGTCTGTGGGCCATATAATGGCGTTATGGCTGCCGTATGGGGAGACGCAATGGCAAACGCACAAACGAGGGGCCGCATATCGAGCGTTGATGACTTGGACAAGTGCATTGCGGTTACGCATGTAGGTGCATGGGTGGTGCTAGGAATCGCCGTGCTCCTTGGTGTGGCGCTTGCAGTTTGGTCGTTTACGGCCGTGGTGCCAACTGTTGTGAGCGTAACGGGTGTGGAGACCAGCGGAACCGTGCGGTGTTGGGTGGACGAAGCCGAGAGTCTTTGCATGAAGGGCTTGCCTGGGGCAGATTTTGAAGCAGTTCTGAATGAACTGGTGGTAGCTTGCCGAGGTGTTTCCGCGCAGAATCTTGTCGCCTCCATATCGCTCGTCGTTGAAGAGCGGATGTCCTATGTGGCGCATGTGGACGCGTATCTGGTGGGTGCGTCCGGTTTCGAGGCGGCACTGGACCACAGCCACATGCGACAGGTTTTCGAGTGTGTGATAATGTGTTACGGCTGGCTTGCCGTTGTCACCTTCGGGAAACACGCACATCAGGAGCCGGTCGCGCGGACTGCGCCCGATGTTTCCTTCCACTGTTCCTTCGGGCTGCTTCATTTCACCCCACACCACAGCCACGTAGAGACGGTGTGTGGTTTTGTTGAAAAACTGTTTGCCCAGCGAAGTCTTCGCATTAGGTGTCTTGGCCACGACAAGGAGCCCCGACGTGTCCTTGTCGATTCGGTGTACGAGGCCCATCCGTGGGTCGGTGACGTCATAGTCGGGATTGTCCTTGAAATGCCAGGCGAGCGCATTGACAAGGGTCCCGTCGTAGTTGCCGTGCCCGGGATGCACACACATTCCGGCAGGCTTGTTCACCACGAGAAGGTCGGCATCCTCGTAAACAATGTTGAGCGGGATGTCCTGCGCCACTATTTCGTTTTCGTAGCGTGGACGGTCCATGACCACACTAATGATGTCGCCCGGGTGAACGCGGTAGTTCGATTTCACCGGACGTCCGTTCACCCTGATACATTCGGCTTCGGCGGCATTCTGTATGCGGTTTCTCGACGTTCCCTTGATGCGTTCCACAAGATACTTGTCGATGCGGAGCAGCACCTGTCCCTTCTCCACCTCATAGCGGTAGTGTTCCCAGAAATCACGTCCATTCTCGGTGAAATCGGGGTCGGAGAAATCTGTCAGAATTTCCTGTTCGGCAAGTGATGACTCCAGTTCGTCGTTGTCGAGGTTCAGCAGCGGTTCCATTACTGGTTGTCTTCGTCGGTGGGAATGCTCGGAGTGTTCACGGCGGTGGAGTCCTCGAAGTACATGTCGGTGGGGTTGTAGTAGAGCGAGCCGTCGCCGATGGTAAGTTTCACCTGGGAATTGATGGCTATGCTTTCGCCGGGTCTCACGCCGTGGTTGTTGACTTTTACTCCCAGAATCAGGCTTTCGTATTCCGACGGGACGGTGTCCACCCTCACGTTCTTGAAGCCCAGGGATTGCAGAATCGACATTCCCTGGCGGATGGAAATCTCGTTAAGAGCGGGGAAAGCCACCATTTTCGGGTGGAGCGAGTTGATGGTGAGATAAACGGTGCGGTGCGATTTCACATAGGAGTTACCCTTCGGCTCCTGCTCAATGACGGCACCGGGGCTGTACTGCTCGTTGAAGATAGAGTCGGTGATTTTCCATTTGAACCCAGCCTCGCTGATTTTTGCGGTTGCCTGGTCGATGGTGAGCTGGCGCACGTCGGGCACACGCTTTTCCTTGCCGTGGTCGGTGAAGATGTCCACAGCCAGAAGGGCCGAATAGCAGAGGATGTAGAACACGAATGCTATCAGCAGCAGGTTGAAAATAATGGGGTGCCTCTCTATGAATTCTTTAATCGCTTTCATCGCTTAAACTGTTATGTTTCTTATTTATAGGTTGAGAATGTCGTGCACTTTGGTGGAAAGTGGCATTTATTCTCTTAACTTGCAAAAGTAATAAAAAATCCTCAAATTCCCAACAGCACCCCCACGAAAAAACGAAAACAAACCCGCAGAACGAAAAAACCTGTGGTGAAAATGATTTTTTCATGAACCGATACTTATAGCTTTTTGCATAAAAACTATGCGTTTTCTTGCATTTGTGTGAAAGGAGTCGTGTTTTTGCCAAAAATAAAGTAGCACTTTACTTTTGTCAAGGCGAGACGCAGTCTCGCTCCAGCAACATCCATTTTCTGAAAAAGTGGAATGCGTGTTTTTTATGGCACTGAGAAACCATAATTTTTCTTGTAAAAAGTGTGCGCATATTGTTGTTTTGAACAAAAATTCGTAATTTTGTAGATTGAATAATTGTGTATTGATGTAAAAAAGGAGTGCATTATTTGCAGACGACGATGAGAGGAAGTGATGCCGTGCGGTTTGGATGTTTGCTGTGTCTGTGGCTGTTCTTGTGCTACATGCTGCTGACGCGTGTGCAACAGATTACGTTCATGACCATTTTCACCATAGTGGCGTCGGGCATTGTGATATTTGTACCCCTTTACAAGAAATACATCTCAAAACGGGAAGATAAATGACTAGCGAAGAATATATTGCTGAAAACTGCCCCTTGCTGGCTACCATCGACAGTCCGGCTGACTTGAAGAAGCTTCAGGTGGAACAGTTGTCACAGGTATGCGAAGAGTTGCGGAAGTTTATGATTCACTCTCTTTCGATGAATCCGGGACATTTCGCCTCGAGTATGGGCGCCGTGGAGATTGTGGTGGCACTGCACTATGTGTTCAATACGCCCGACGACCGCATAGTGTGGGACGTGGGGCATCAGGCCTATGCGCATAAGATTCTCACCGGTCGGCGCGAGCGCTTTGCGGAGAACCGCACGATGGGTGGCCTGAGCGGTTTCCCTAGTCCCAGCGAAAGCGAATACGACACCTTCACGGCGGGCCATGCCTCAAATTCCATTTCGGCGGCGCTCGGAATGTCGATTGCCGCTGAACTGACGCAGCACCCCGACCGTAAGGTAGTGGCAGTGATAGGCGACGCGTCGATAAGCGGTGGACTGGCATTCGAGGGGCTTAACAACGCCTCGATTCACAACAACAATATGCTCATCATCCTCAACGACAACGACATGTCGATTGACGCCAACGTGGGCGCCCTTGGTGAATATCTCACCGACATGACCACGTCGAAGAGCTACAACAATATACGCTACAAGACCTATCGCTTCCTGCGCAAGCATCATGTGATAGGCGACAAGGGAAAGGGACTGGTGCTGCGTTTCAACAACGCCATGAAATCGCTCCTAACCGGTCAGCAGAACATCTTCGAGGGGTTGAATATCCGCTACTTCGTGCCTTTCGACGGCCACGACGTGAAGAAACTGGTGAAGATATTCACCGACGTGAAGGAAATGCGAGGTCCCAAGATGGTACACCTCCACACCCGCAAGGGCAAGGGGTACGAGCCTGCGGAGAAAGACCCCTCGACCTGGCACGCACCAGGACTGTTCGACGAGGAAACGGGAGAGCGCATAGTGAAGTCACGGGAAGGAAAGCCCATCAAGTATCAGGATGTATTCGGACACACTCTGGTGGAACTCGCTTCCGCCAACGAAAAGATAGTGGGAATAACGGCGGCAATGCCTTCGGGAACATCCATGTCGCTCATGCAGGACGCGTTCCCCCAGCGCACGTTCGATGTTGGTATTTCCGAAGGCCATGCGGTGACGTTTGACGGAGTGCTCGCCAAGGACGGACTGCATCCATTCTGCTGAATCTACAGTTCTTTCATGAAGCTTGGCTATGACGAGATTATTCATGACGTGGCAATTCAGA
>JAGCVR010000045.1 GCA_017962285.1 Muribaculaceae bacterium
AAGAACCCGTCACGGTATTGTAAACACCCACGAGCAGATTGCCACCGGAGTAGTGATAGGGGGTAGCGAAACTAATCGAAATTTCCGACTGCGTGCCGTCGATGCTGCCCTCATAAACAACTGCGGCACCGTCCGTTCCGCTATATCCGCTCGGTGTCGTGTAATCCACTTCCTTCAGAAATACCACAAAGTTGGCGTTGCCCCAGCTGCTGGTTGCCGGAGAGGACACATACCATTTCAGCGAAGAGATGGTTCCGTCCACCAAATCGGTCAGTTCAGAGGCGGGAATAACATACTCGCACTTCAAAAATGCGTCGGCATAGTAACCGTAGATGGGGACGTGTTGGCTTGTCGTGTCCCCGTCAAACACTGTCTTTTGCGCGGCGACCGGAAGCAGTGCTCCCAGCACAACCGCAATCAGACTTAGAAGTAACTTTTTTCTCATAACCTTAAAAAAATAGTTTATAATTAAATACGTATATAAATCTATCAATCAGAACTAAAAATACGGACCGGCTTACAAAGTCTTTTCCAAAGTGCAAAAATACAAACAAATCTTAATAAAACCAAAATTTCTCATAATAACTTTTCATTTTTTTGATTAAAATTTTGTGGAGAATATAAAGAGCTTTTCTTAACTTTGCGCAAAAAGTAACAAAACACAGGAAAAACCATGAGCTTTATAATACCCGACAATTACCGCCAGCGACTGCTGCCCGAGACAACCGAAGTGGCCATAAAAATGGTGAAGGACGCTTTCCAGAAGCGACTTTCGCAGGCCCTCGACCTGAGACGCGTCACAGCTCCGCTTTTCGTGCTCGAAGGCACCGGAATCAACGATGACCTCAGCGGCACGGAACGCCCCGTCAGTTGTGAGATAACGTGCATGAACGGACGCAGGGCGGAAGTGGTGCACTCGCTCGCCAAATGGAAACGGCTCAAACTCGCCACCTACGGCATAGCGCCGGGCTACGGCATCTACACCGACATGAACGCCATCCGCGCCTGCGAGGAACTGGACAACCTGCACTCGCTCTACGTGGACCAGTGGGACTGGGAACGGGTGATGCTAAGCAGCGAACGGAACCTGACCTATCTGCGGCAGACCGTGGAGAAAATCTACGATGCCATCCGTGCCACCGAGATGGATGTATATCACGAGTTTCCGCACATCACCCCTCGCCTGCCACAGACAATCCATTTCATTCACAGTGAGGATCTTCTTCAGGCATATCCGAACCTCACGCCACAGGAACGCGAACGCGAGGCGGCAAAGCGCTGGGGCGCTATCTTCATCATTGGCATTGGCGGTGATCTGAGCGACGGCGAGCCTCACGATGGCCGCGCCCCCGACTATGACGACTGGTCCACACCAAACGGTGAGGGGTGCAATGGGCTGAACGGCGACATCATTGTGTGGGACAATATCCTGCAGGTTCCGTTTGAACTCTCGTCGATGGGCATACGCGTGAACCCGGAGTCGCTGAGACGGCAGCTGGAAATCCGCCACTGCGAGGAGCGCGCCAGCCTGGATTATCACCGAACCCTGCTCTCGGGACGCCTGCCGCAGACCATAGGCGGCGGCATAGGACAAAGCCGACTGTGCATGTACCTGCTGCAGAAGGCGCACGTGGGCGAAGTTCAGGCGAGCATCTGGCCGCCGGAGCAGGTACAGGCGTGCCGCGAAGCCGGCATCATGCTCATGTAACAGCTGTTCTAGCCGTTCTAGCCCTTCTAGATTTTCTAGAGCATCTAGATCTTCTAGGAAAAAACTAATCTTTGCGATTTTTTTGCAAAGATTTTACATTATTTTTATAATTGTCTCACATTTTTCGTAACTTTGTTTGATTTTTAGGAAACAAAAAATAATCAATAAATATAAACTTTTAAAAAACAGTAAATTATGCAAATTTCACACATCGAACACGTGGGTATTGCCGTTACAAGTCTTGAAGAAGCGATACCATTCTATGAGAACCTTTTAGGCTTCAAATGCTTTGCAATCGAAGAAGTGGCTGACCAGCATGTGAAAACCGCTTTCTTCCGTGTGGGACAGACTAAAATCGAGCTTCTCGAAGCAACAAGCCCCGAAAGCGCCATCGCCAAGTTCATCGAGAAGAACGGCGGACGCGGAGGTATCCAGCACATTGCATTCGCAGTTGAGGACGGCGTGGCCAATGCTCTTGCCGAAGTTCAGGAAAAAGGCGGACGTGTAATCGACCAGGCTCCCCGCCGTGGCGCCGAAGGACTCAACATCGCGTTCCTTCACCCGAAGACCACCGCAGGCACCCTTGTGGAACTCTGTGAGAACCCCAACAAATAATTGCCAACCATCCAATCACACTCAAAATGAGCAAGCAATTAGAAAAAATCCAGGAACTCATTGCCCAGCGCGCGCAGGCTCGTCTCGGCGGCGGTGAGAAAGCAATAGAGAAACAGCACGAGAAAGGCAAATACACCGCTCGTGAACGCATCAACATGCTTCTGGACGAAGGCAGCTTCGAAGAACTCGACATGTTCGTTCGCCATCGCTGCACCAACTTCGGTCAGGAGAAGAAATCATTTGCCGGCGACGGCGTGGTTACCGGCTACGGAACAGTGTCAGGACGTCTGGTTTATGTCTTTGCACAGGACTCCACCGTTTTCGGCGGCTCTCTTTCAGAGACAATGGCGCTGAAAATCTGCAAGGTGATGGACCTCGCCATGAAACAGGGCGCTCCCGTTGTGGGTCTTAACGACTCGGGCGGTGCGCGCATCCAGGAAGGCATCAACGCCCTGGGCGGCTATGCCGAAATCTTCCAGCGCAACATCAACGCATCGGGTGTCGTTCCTCAAATCTCCGCGATACTCGGTCCATGTGCCGGCGGTGCAGTTTACTCCCCTGCCCTGACCGACTTCACCATCATGGCAAAAGGCATCTCGTTCATGTTCCTCACCGGTCCTAAAGTGGTGAAGACCGTTACCGGCGAAGACGTTACGCAAGAACAGCTCGGCGGCGCCACGGTGCACGCCACCAAGTCAGGCGTTGCCCATTTCGCAAGCGAGACCGAAGATGAGGCAATCACCACCATCAAGCAGCTCCTGAGCTACATGCCGTCGAACAATATGGAAGAGGCACCGCGCTTCGAGTGCAACGACCCTATCGACCGCACCGAAGACATCCTCAACGAAATCATCCCGGAAAGCGCCAACGACCCCTACGACATGTATCAGGTAATCGGCGCTGTGGTTGACAACGGTGAATTCCTTGAAGTACAGAAGGACTACGCCAAGAACATTATCGTGGGATTCGCCCGCTTCAATGGTCAGGCGGTGGGCGTGGTAGCCAACCAGCCACAGTACATGGCAGGCGTGCTCGACTGCAACGCATCGCGCAAGGGCGGCCGTTTCGTTCGCTTCTGCGACGCATTCAACATTCCTCTGGTTACTCTCGTCGACGTTCCGGGCTTCCTGCCGGGAACCGGTCAGGAATACAACGCCGTGATTCTCAACGGTGCCAAGCTGCTTTACGCCTTCGGCGAAGCCACAGTGCCCAAGGTTACCGTTACTCTGCGCAAGAGCTATGGCGGAAGCCACATCGTGATGAGCTGCAAGCAACTGCGTGGCGACATGAACTACGCATGGCCGTCGGCTGAAATCGCCGTGATGGGTGCCGCCGGTGCCGCCGAAATCCTTTACGCCAAAGAGGCTAAGGTTGCCAAGACCGCTGCCGCCGAAGCAAAAGAAGCCGGCGACGAGGAAAAGGCAAAGGAGATCATGGCAGAACACAAGAAATTCATCGAGGAAAAGGTGGAAGAATACAACAACCTCTTCTGCACTCCCTACAATGCCGCCAAATA
>JAGCVR010000046.1 GCA_017962285.1 Muribaculaceae bacterium
GAAGACTTGTATCATGAAGTCATGAATCTGCCCAAAGACTTCACTGCATCACTGCCCCACATCAAACGTGGCGGAATGATATCCGTATTCACTGGCGGTTCCAGCGGCAAAAGAAAGGAAGCCACAAGAAAGTTGTCGGTGTTCCAATACCTCCCGCCATTTCGGGCGCTGCTGCAAGAGCTTCGCATCGATGAATACGACAGTGTGCTGCTGCCGTTGCCGGTGTATCACGGTTTCGGGCTTGCCACGCTCATCACATCTTTGGTAATGGGCAAGAAAGTTTGCCTGATGAATCATTTCAATGCCGACGAAGCGTTGAAAATCATTGCTCACGAAAGAATAGAAGTCCTGACGGTGGTGCCTGCAATGCTTGCCAGGCTATGGCTTGCCAACAATGCACCTGAACTGATGAAAACAGTTAAGTGTATCATTTGCGGCGGCGACCGCCTCGACAAGAAATGGGTGGACATCACCCAAAAGCATTTGGGCGACGTGCTTTTCAACCTGTTCGGAACATCAGAAGCGGGATTCTTCATGATTGCTTCGCCCGACGACTTGTCGAGATACGAAGAAGTAACAATAGGACGCCCCATCCGCGGTGTGAAGTGCAAGGTGGAGCAAATGGACAGTCATGGCGTTGGCTCGCTGTGGGTATGTTCGGGATGGGCAATGATGAGTGCCAAAGACAAGTGGCAGGACACCGGCGACTTGGTTTACCGCAATGCCGATGGATGCTATTTCTATCGGGGACGGAGCGACAACATGGTGGTGTGCGGTGGAGAAAACGTTTATCCCGAAAATGTGGAAAAAATCATCAACAGCCACCCGCAGGTGCTGACTTCCATGGTTTACCCCGCACCAGATTCTCGGTTTGGCTCGATCCTGAATGCCACAGTGGAGCTTAAATCCGGTGCTACCTCAACTCCCGAGGAAATCAAAGCCTGGCTGCATACACGATTGTCGCGCGCCGAAATGCCGCATGATATCACAATAAGCGCCATAGCCACCCTGGAAACGGGAAAGATGAGCCGAAGGCGGGACTGAGCCGTCATCAGTACTTAAATCACAGAAAACCAATTTCCTGTTCCGCCTGATTTTTTGTCTTTTTGTTGTTTTTCTCGTTTCTTTAATATATCTTTGCTAAATATAACATTTTAAATATTTGTATTATGCATAAGATATTTGGTTATGGCAACCTCTATTGCTGGAACTGTGGCGGGCGGCAACATCGTGGCAAGCGCAAGTGCCCGCATTGCGGCGCCAAATACAGCAGTTACAGCGGACCGGTGGACAAACCCAAGAAAGCTCCCACGTGGCTGAGCATATTCCACTACACCGTCTTTTTCTACATTTTCAAGTACATTCTCTTCAGCGTCATTTTCGCATTTGGATGGTGCTGCCTCATGTATTACGTGATGGACGTGAAATTTGAAGATGAACAACGGTATGTTTACTACATCCTCTGGGCATTTTGGGGCATTTGGCTTTTGTTCTTTGCTATTGGCAAGATTTTAAGCGTGTTCAAGACACGCGCCAGAAACGCAATTCCAGGCCCTAATGTGAAGTGCGCCATGTGTGACATAGAAATGCCACGCGATTGCAACTACTGCCCCGATTGCGGCACAATAATCTTCAAATAGGCGCAACCCGAGGTTTATTAGAACAGAATATAAACACTTAATAAATCATAACATGAAAACTTCAATAAAACTCATTTTTGCCTTTGCTGCAGTGGCGCTTTTCTTTGGGGTGCTTACCAGTTGTGACCCGCAACATGCCAACTGCCAGCGAGAATTGGACAGGGTGCTCAACAGCGAAGAGGGACAAACCATGACTGCCGACCAGATTATGGTTCGCTTCTCGAAAATCAGAATCACCAAATGGGATGAAATGCGCGGTGTGGGCGCTGTGATCGACATCAAGGCAACCAATGTCAACACACCGCCGCAAGAAGGTGTAAGCTACATTTCACCCAAGACTGGAAGCGTTATGGTGTTCACAATGGGGGACTTCGATGAAAATTTCCACGCTGCCGGGAAAGTCGATATTGTTTCGCGTGAAGACCATTGGGGAAATCCGATGGAAAACCGCGCAGATTCCGTCACTTATTTCGTGCAGTCGCGCGGAAAAAGCATCTACACCATCTATTCTTACAAGGAGGAGACCGACAGTCTGGGGGCTGTTAAATCCATACGTACTACAGAACCACGCATCCTTTACGTGTATCCAGGTGCTGACAGCATCTTTGTGACTCGCGGCAGCGAAGAGACACAGCAGACATTCATACTCAAGAAAGACAAAGAATAATCTGCGTCGCTACTCTTGAGCGACAAGCGCTTGTTTAAAAAAGCAAATTAATTAATCTTTAAATATTGATATTATGGGATTTCTACAGAATTTGATCAGCAAAGCCGCCACGAACATGAGCGAAGGCATTCAGAAACGAGTGAATGACGGCACTTTCAACCGTATGGCTGAGGGAGTGGGCAGCGGAATAAACAATGTGGCTACCGGCATGGTAAGCATTGTCAACATGGCTGAAAAAGCCTTTGGCAAACTCAAGGACAAAGCCGCCGACGTAACGGCCGACCTCAAGGAACGAGTTGAAAAACACAAACAGGAAGAGGCTGACCGCCAAAAAGAAGCAGAACAGCAGCGCGCGGCCCAGTTTGCCGCAATGGAGCCGCAACAAGCGGGAAATATCGAAGAGCTCAAGCCCGCAGCAATACCTACAGATGATTACATCGCCCGTCTGGCAAAAACTTTCAGGCTCAGTGATGAAGACATAGTACTTTACGGCACCGCTCGCCTTACGGCACAAACCGCACTCTTCTTCGCCAACTGCGACGGGAACTATTCCGATTCTGAGCTCTTGTGCGTGGAGAACTTCAGGGAAATGATTAACGCCAGTCTCCCCGACGTTGTAGCAGATGATGATAACGGCAATGAATTTGAGTTCCATGTGGATGAATTATTCGAAGACATCAACCGCCCATATACAATCGAGGAAATCATCGGCATGACACACCGGCTTGTTGACAACATGGATGCCGAGAGTCGCCAGATTGCCCTTGAGCGAATCGGCGACCTTGCCAACCAGATTGTGAATGCCGAAGCTCGACCCGACATGACCACAGCGAACTACTATGCTCAGTGGCGCAGTGAGTTCGGAATTTGAAACTGGCTAACCAGAAGTTCAGAATACCGCGTTTACAAGATTCAACATTGTTTAAATAATAATTGACAACACCATAATGAAAAAGGAAATTAATTTCAGAAGATTTTTCGCCATTGGCTGCGCAGCCCTCTTGATTTTGGCAGGGAGCTGCGGAGGCGACGATGAAGGAAACAATACCGACGACAACGGAACAGAAGTCAGTGAAAACAACGGAGGGACAGAGGCCGGAAGCAACAGCAGTGAAGCAGAAACAGCCAACATTATTCCCGAAGGTACCGAACTTTCGAAGGACTTTAAAATCCTAACGTTTGGACTTGCGCAAACCACCACTCGATATGGAACTGGAAATCTTAAAATAAAAGACAATAATTTTCAGTTGACAATAAACGATTACATCTACGAGTGGGACGAGGGCCGTCCCCCGAGGGTTTTCTCCGGTGTAACAGTGGAAGGGACGTGTTCGTTCAAGCAGATTCCGAAAACAGACGATATTCCGGGTCGCACCGACGTCAGTTTTGATAAAGTGACCAAATTCACTCCTGAAAAATTCACCTATTCCTACGCTTATGATTACAGCGGCCGCAAATACGACTTCCTCTGGACCCATACGCTTTGGACCGACGGGAAGACGTCGGGTGGATTCAACATTGCTGAAGACGGCCACTGGAACCAAATGTATATCCAGATTCCGGTACACTTCTTGAAGGAAGTTTCTCCATACACCACCGAATACGGCGATGAGTTCGAGAACAAACAATACGACGGAGGTCTGGAACTTACTGTCACTTTCGAGTAACCACACATGCATTGATTATTATGGAAGAACAAGTAAAAGACCGGGTAAGTCTTTGCCCCGACGGCAAGTACCGCTGGACCTACGACGTAAAACTATTATCTAATCCAAGCATTTTCCTTGACCTGTTAAAGGTGATGGGAATGACTTTCGTTATTGTGTATGTTTTTATGCTGGTAATTATGTTGTTCCAAGGCATTGATTGGGAAGCATTTGCCAACCTTTCGAAAGGCTTCTTCGGCATCATGATACCCATAATGCTGGTTCTTTGCGTCATCGGTTATCTGGTGTGGACGCTTATAGTCGGCGGACGATATACCGCACTTTTCGAGATGGACGAGAATGGAATCGTACACAGTCAGATGGCAAAACAGGTGAAGCGACAGCGGCTTATAAGTGAAATCGGCGTTCTCGCCGGCATCCTCACTAAGAACCCAACCCTGGCGGGCAATTCCCTGCTCGCCGCTTCCACAAATTCGTGGGAAAGCGAGTTCTCCAACGTGCGCAAGGTGAAACCCTCGCCGCGCCGCCACCTTATCAAAGTGAACGAACGATTGATGCACAACAGCATTTATGTGGAAAACGAAGAAGACTATGAATTTGTCCTCAATTATATTCTTCAACGTTGTCCCAGAGTCAAGAACTAAAGATATTAATTCCGACAAAAACATAAACAAACAAATAAAGACTATTATGAAAACAGATTTCAAGAAGTTGCGAATTCTCGTCTATGTGGCGATGCTTGCCATGTTCGGCTCCTGTTTTGGAAACGGCACCGGCGGCAATGACGGAGGAGAAGAAGGAGGCGGAATGGAAAGCTATCCCATGCCGTCGCCAAGAGAAGAATGTGCCAGACACCTGAACGACGTGCTTCACTCTAGTGCCGGCTGGTGGATGACACCGGAAGAGCTGGCATCGCTAAGCGGTGGCGAACGTGATATAAAGGGCCTTTTCGATGTGGGACTGCCGGTGAACGACACCGACGTGCTTCCACGCCTGGGCGTGTATCGGAACCCGGAGTCGGGAGGCTTCATTATATTCCGCGAATTCACCGAGAAAGATGAATTGGAGCCCGACACGATCCATCCCGTCTGCGCCGCAGAGATTTGCATGGTGTTCTTTGACTGGGAGTCGAAGGCGTCACTCCCCGATTCTACCGACGCATTTTATCACAACTATCGCGTTCAGAATCGTGGCAAAGGCATTTTCACTCTTTACCACATGTGTCACCGCCACTGTTTCTGTTCTCACCACGACGATCACCCCGACGGATTCCCCGAATGGCTGGGTGCCGTGTTCTACGTATATCCCGGTGCCGACAGCATAAAGGTGAGCGTGGGGTACAGGAAATCGCACAGGATGTATTATTATCAAGGTAAGTGAAACGTATAGTGAAAATATTGAAATGGGCAGGGCTGATAATTGTGGCCGTCTGGCTGATAGTGATGCTGGGTGCGGTGGCGCTCGCATTCATGCAACCCGAAGTCCATTTATTTTAAGAACTACAAAAAACAGCGATTATGAAATTTTTTAGAATTAGTTTTATCCTTACGGCATTTGCGATGATGATTACCGCAACCGGCTGCACGGGCTCTTCCCAGAGCAGCGATGCCGCAAACGACTCCATAGGTCAGAGTTTATTCAACGGTGAACTTGATGACGAAGACCGTCTGCCGCTCGAAGACACCGAATACATCAACACCTATTCCGGCGACATGTGGAAATTTGCCATTGGCGTGTCGGGCGATGGTTCCGACCCCATCAACATTGCACTCTTCAGGGGCAATGGTATGCAGGGATACGACATGTACGAAATGCGCCCTATCGCCAACAGCCGCTTCTCCCTTCATCAGGACGGCAAAGACGAACCGTGCGGCATTGAAATCTTCGTGTATCCAGGACGCGACAGCATAGATGTGTATCAGGACGGATTCGCCACAATTTTCCAGACGGCTGAAAGCTGCAACGAGGCCGTTTCTGCCAACGACCCATCCTACACTCCCTATCGCTATGCCATCAAGGCTGGCGAAAACGGCGGAAAATGGGAACAACTTGAGTCGGGCGAAATCACCTATACCTTCCCCGACGATAAAACCCTGCGCAGCCAGTGGGTGATCGACGGCGAAAAAATCTATTATGTTGACCCCAGTGGATGCCGGATGAAAAACAATTACGCCTACGACGGATTCTATGTTGGCAACGACGGCGCGTGGGACCGCTCCGTGAAATGCCTGAACACCCAGGAACAGCCACGCAGCGGCGGCATCTACACCGATGGCGCTAGCGTCAACTGGACATTCAACATGACCACACAGCCCGACGGCACAATCGAAGGAACTGCAAGGAGAAAATATGGACCACCAATGAATTTCACCTCCAACTATCATGTAACTTCCTATGGCAACAGCGTTTTCGGACTCTTCAACGTGGATGACGAATACGACTGCTGGCAGATGAGCGTGCTCAACGAGGGACACACCATCCGCCTGTCGGGAGCCGGCGTAACAGAAGAGTTCCAACTGCGGTAATGAACAATCGAGTTACTGGCTCCAACGTCAGTGACTGATGGACAGACACACTTTTCACTTGTGCTTTGAGTCCACTCGTGAGCTAAAGATCTGAGATGACCAGCGCCTTCGGCGCTGGCAGGCCGGAGGTCTGCCGCTGTGCGTAACCCCAGGTTAGAGCGTCGGAGACGTTCGTAACCTGAGGAATAGGTGATTATCCTTCAGCCGTTCCTCGAAGGGGAACACCTCGGAGCTCGCGGATGAGACCAGAGGTTTACTTTGAAGCCCGTAGTGTTGACGGGCAAGTCGAAGACTTGCTGATGTGCTTAACACATTGTGCGTGC
>JAGCVR010000047.1 GCA_017962285.1 Muribaculaceae bacterium
ATAGTTCCTTTCCATCAGGATGTGACTAAGCCAATCAGTTTTGCCGGCAACGAGTACGACCGCAAAGCCGTGCACAAGGTTTTGGAAGAAGCTAAGCCGAATTCCATCCACACCGGAATTTGTCAGGCATGGGATGAGGCGCTGAAGCAGCTCGACCCTGCCGACGACAACTATCTGATTCTGCTTACCGACGGCAGCGAGAACGTGGTGAAAAGTGACCCGATGGGAACGCTTTGCAAGAAGCTGCAGGGGTGGGAGAAGTTTCCCCGCGACCACGCGTTCTACGTCATGCTCACCAAGGAGGCAAAAACCATCCAGGACCGCCTTGCCAACGACAAACCCGAAAATCTGCACTTCATCGACGCTACCGATGAAATTCCCACGTTCGGTGCTGTGGCTACTGGAACTGCGAGCGATGACGGCGCAATCCGTGTCAATGCCTGGGAACTGCTTGCCGGCTGCGATGTGCCCCTTGAAGGCTCGCTCAAGATATCGCATCCGCTTCACATTACCAGCTACGACCAGCATGTGGATGCCCATATTGTGGACGGTCAGACCGTGGACGGATACTGCAGTATGCGGCTCAAGTCGCGTTACGGCGACGACTATGCCCGTCTGAGCGCCGCCCTCGACTCTGCGGAATACTCTTTCGAAGTGGCGTTCGAGGCGACGAAAGGAATCGACATCATCAACACGCTCACCGTGATAGTAATCAACAAGCCCGAGCGTGCGTTGAGTTCCAACCAGCTCCGCGAAGAGAATCCCATGATAGGCAAAACCAAGCATTACGACCGTTTCCTGTTCTGGAGGGCGAGCAAACCCGGTATGGTAAGCTACGACATAAAGCCGGAGTTCAGCCCTGGCGCACTTGAGCAGGGCTCGAGTGCTGTGATGCGTGTGGTGGCTGCCCAGGGCGAGCCAACCGACTTCGTTGTGAAAGTGAACGGGAAAGAGGCTCCAGACGGGCGATTCATGTTTGCTGCTGCCGATACGGCAACAGTGCATCTGGAAATAGTGTTCAACTCTGACGCCAAGACTGGCAAGCGCAAGTTTGAGATAGTTGCCGAGCAGGCGACCAATCTGGACCGCATCTGCTCCACCCACCCTGCCAATGCCTTCAAATATGGCTTCTCTGCTAAATATCGCAAGGTTTGGAATCCTTTGGCATGGATTTTGCTTATACTGCTTATAGCGATTGTTGCCGGTCTGCTGTTATGGTTCCTGGTGGCACGTCCGAGCATATATTCCTACTTCAAGGTGGCTACATTGACAGTGAGTGAACCATATTTCAGTCAGAAACGGATAAAGGGTGCCCGACGGGTGGTGTTCACAAACAGTGCCAAGAAACAGAGTGCTCTCAACCGGTTGTTTACCGGCAGGATTATCTATCTGGTGCATCCAGTATGGACGAGCGACCTGGTTCTTGAACCGAACAAGCGGGCGGTGCGGATGCGCAACAATCCGGCCTATGCCGTTGATCCGTTTGCTGTGGCGATGCAGCGCCATGTGGAGTATAAGATTACCAACAATAAGACAAAAGATAAAATAGTGATAACATTTAATTAATTTAAGTGGAAGGAGGAAGTAATGCGCTTCGCGCAGGAAGTAAAAATTGAAGTGAAAATGGAAGTAAAAGAGGGAAAAAGAGAGAATTATGGCTTTAAAGGCTTGGAGTGCTGGCAGAAAGCTCACGAGTTTGTTAAATTTGTGTATGAGGTAACAAAGCATTTTCCCGAGGATGAACGTTTTGGCCTGACTTCTCAATTTCGCCGAGCTGCCATCTCAATTGCGGCAAACATTTGTGAGGGATACCGCAAACTTACTCGTGCTGATAAGCTTCGTTTCTTGAATATTGCCCAAGGTTCGTTGGAAGAATGTAGATATTATATAATTCTGTCTCATGATATTAATTATATTGACAAAGAAGTGCATGACCAACTTGAGTATCTCGTGAATGGCGCCAGTTGGAAGCTAAATGGTTACGCTATGTGGCTATCAGTCAAAGCAAGAAAGCATAACTTCACCTTTAACTCCACCTTTAACTCCCTTTTAAAAAAGAATTTTTTAAATTAGATAATTATGGCAACGAAAATCAGAAGATGTCTTTTCATCGGACTTGGTGGCACCGGAATGACCACCCTGTTACACACGAAAAAAGCTTTTATGGACAATTACGGCGAGGTGCCTCCCATGATAGGATTTCTGGGAGTTGACACCGACGGCGGCGCATATAAGCGTACGCTCGAGTCGAAAAACGGCGATGAGGTTAGAATTCTTCCCAACGAGCAACTCCCCATTCAGGTGGAGAATGCCCAGCCAATTTTTGAAGTTGACCGCGACCGTTTCACATGGTTGCCCGAACAGAACGCAGGGGCGTTGACCTCGATGATGCTCGGCGCAGGTCAGGTGCGCACTAACGGGCGATTCGCCTTCACAGTTAATTACGACAAGGTGAAAACTCAGATAACACGCTGCCTCAACGATATCTCGCGCGCCGAAGACGCACAGAACGCCCAGTGGGAAATCCTGGGTGGAGCCAACGTGGAAATCCACATGGTGTTCTCTCTCGCAGGAGGAACCGGTTGCGGCACGTTCCTCAACATGGCATATCTTCTCAAGGAAGTGGCACCGCAGTGCAAACTCATGGGCTACGGCGTGCTGCCCGACGTGTTTGAGGCAATGTCGGCAAGCACAATGGCAAAGGTGAAACCCAATGCCTACGGAGCCGTTCAGGATCTTGACTGGTTCATGCACTTGGATATGGCGAAGGAACCATTTGAACTGCTTTACCGCAAGAGCAGCCAGCTGATAAAGGGACGCCCGTTCAATTCGTTCGTATTTATCGACAACAAGAACAAGGAAGGCGACATCTACGACCATGTGGACAAACTCGCCGAAATGGTGAGCCTTGCCCTGGTGACCAGTGCCGGTGCACTTTCTGAAGCCAACGCCAGTGTGAACGACAATCTGGAGAAAATTATCCGTGAGGGCGACATGGACGTGGAAACCAAGAAGGCCTGGGCTGCGGGAATGGGAGCAAGCGAGATAGTGTTCCGTGGTGCTGACCTGAGCCGTATCTATGCCATCAAGACATCGAACTACATCATCGAAAACCTCCTCAATTCATGCGTGGATACCGACAGCATAGTGAACAACTGGATCGACAAGCCCAAGGTCAACATCCGTGAGAACAACGGCATGGACAATCTTATCGACTATCTGATGCCGAAGAATCCAAAGTTCCCCATGGCAGAAATCAACGACCCCGAGAATGCCGAGAGCGAAGTGTTTACTTTCGTGGCGAGTTCAATGCCTAAAGACGAGGACGTGATGCGTAGGAGTGCCGAGAAGCAGGAACGTGTGCGCACCGAACTGCACCGCCTGATAGTGACGCAGACCAATCGCAACTGTGGCGTCGGCGCCGCAGAGAAAGTGATTATGGGCCTGAAGGCACAAATCGACGTAATGCTTGGCGAGATGCGCAACGAACGCGATGAATTCTCAGAGAAGGCTCCGCGCATTGAGCAGAGTCTGAAAGCCCAGGCAAACGAACTTGCCGAGTATAACGGCAAGTTCTTCAAGAGCAAAGGTAAGCTTGAGGAAAGAAAACAGGATTTGATTGGCACAGGCAACGTGCTGGCAGTGTGCCGCCGCGAGGTAAAGCGTCGTGAGTTTGCCATTCAGTTCTACACCTTCGTGAACAATCTGCTTATGGAAGAAAGCGACCATGTGGCAGCTCTCCGCAAGAAGCTCGAAAGCGTTTACCACGACAACACACAGCGCCTTGCCGAGATACAGAACCGTGTGGGCAGCGACCATCAAATGTTCCAGATTGACCTGGCACAGGATTATGTCACAAAGATAGCCATAGCTACCGAGGAAATCAACCTCAA
>JAGCVR010000048.1 GCA_017962285.1 Muribaculaceae bacterium
ATGTTCAGCAACAGTTGGCGCATGCGAAGTGCGCCGAACTCGCCCTGCTTCTTGTTGTCGCCTGTAAGCGCAAGCGCAAGTCGGTCGGCGCGTTCACCCACTTCCTCAGCGCGGCGGAGATTCTCTTTGATGGCGGTGTCGAGACGCGCCATGCTCTCGAGTTGAGCCTTGTCGCTCTTGTCAACAGCTTCGCGCATCTGCTTGATATGTTCTTGCAACGGATTTATAATACCTTCGAGCTGTTCCTTGTTGGTGGCGGTAAGTTCCTCGCTGCGTTGCTTCAGGTAGCGTTCGGTGGCGGAACTCATCTGCTCTTTGACCAGTTCCAACTGCTCGTTGAGCTGGCTGCGCTGCTGCTCCCGAAGCTCTGCCAGGCGTTTCTCATGCTCGGCACGAAGTTCCTCCTGGCGCTTCTCAGCATCAGCACGCAGCTGTGCCTGTTGCTGACGGCTTTCTTCCTGGTTTTCGGCGATGTTTTTCTCAAGAAGCTTCACCTGCTCATCGAGCGATACGGCACGTGAAAGATAATTGGAACGCTCTTCCGATACACGGACATTTTCCTCTTTCAAACTGTTGAGTTCCTCTCCGAGACGACTCCTGTCTGTCTCAAGCATCCCCACTTTCGTCCTCAGACCACTCTTAGACAGGTGACTGAGCAGGAAACCCACTGCCAGACAAACCACACAAGCTATTATCAATAATACCGTATTCATACCATTGCAAGATTTTTCGCACAAATTTACCACTTTTTCCCCACTTTCTTCATTGTTTTTTAATTTATTCTCGCAGATGAACAGAAATAAATTCTTGCAAAATCCAACTTTTATTCGTAATATTGCAGATAATTTAGATTAATTGGGGCATAGAGTTTCGTTACACGAAAAAACGACGAGGCTTTTCCATGCCAAACTCAGCGAAACAGAGGAAATTAAGACAAGGAAAGACTTAAACTATACATATCATTATGAGACATTTATTCGATTTCAAGTGGATTCTTATTCTCACAGCATTTACCCTGGGAATCTCATCGTGCGACGATACCAAGTCGTGGATGGAGGTCAATCCACCCATTCCAGTGGTGAAATCTGCAGAAATCACTCTGAACGAGCTTTCGGCACACGACATGACGGTGTCGCTCAACAAGGGCAGCGGTGTTTATACCATGGCACTCACCGGTTCCGATCCTTACATCACAACCAATGCCCTTATCGGTTCGCTTCCCGAGGATTCAGTGATTCTGGAATTTGAGTATCAACTCGATAAGGACCTTTGGATGATGGGACTCTATTTCGCTCCTCCATACACTCAGCAGGTACAGTTGAAAGGACTCACCAAGACTTTCGAATGGGAGAAAGTCACAATCGACATATCACGTTATCGCAAAGAATTCAACTGGGGCAAAAAGGGCGGTGTTATCCGCTTTGACTGGGGTACGGAAAAAGACAGGACAATAAAATTGCGCAATCTCAAGCTTCGCGGATTTAACGAAGAAGAAAAAGCGGAAAACGAGCGTCAAGTCTCACGTGACGAAGAACGTGAACGTATCTCAGAAAACTTCCTTAAATACCTCTATGGGAATTATCCGTCGAGCGTTACCAATGTGGAGGTAACCACCGACAAGGTCATTATCCAGGGTAATGCTGCCGGCTCTGGCACTTTCGCTCTTGCCGACATCACACCCTACGATAACCCCACCGAGGTAACCGGAGCATGGCCGTCAGAACGCACCACTTCCATATCGGGCGGGAACTTTACCGTAACGCTCGACCGCAAGGTGGAACGCGACGGGTTCACTTACGACCGTCTGCTCTCGCGTTGGGCTGTGATAAAGAACGTGAACGGAAAAGACACGCTCGACTCCCACGCCCGATACGCCGACGAGGTTGCGCCAATCAAATCACCGGCTTACTACGAAGCGCCAAACAAGAAAGGCGTGCTGGGAATTGGCACAACCAAGTTCCCCGACGGCGTTACCGACCTCAATGTGCTGGGTCTGGGGTTTGCCACCTGGGGACTTCACATCAACGCGATGATACAAACCAAGATGATTGACGCTACCGACGTTGCTTACACCTACGGCGGGCACACTTACTACATGAGCGGGCCGCAAACCACAGAATCGAAACGCATTCTTGAGGCTTACGATAATCTCAAAATGCAAATCAACTCATACGTGCAATACTATGAGGATGACCAGACACGCGACCATGACATTGAATCGTTTGTGCGCCACCCCGACAGTAAATCCGGATACCAACACGCCATCAACACCGAGACCGCCGAGGGCGTCAACGCCTATGCCGCCTACCTGACATATATGGGAGAGAAGTGGGGCGACAAAGTAATGAACTATTTCGTACACAACGAGGTGAACGCACCTGACGAATGGTGCAACATGGGATATAATCCTCCCGAAGGTTTCTTCATGGATTATTATCTGAAGTCGATGCACATTGTGTATAACATCATGAGGCAATACAACCAGAACATATCCACCTGCATCACTCTCACGCATCATTGGAACAAGGTTCCCGATGGAGAATATCCAGGACGACTGATGGTGGACCAGCTGTTGCAGGCAAGCAAATCCGAGGGCGACTGGCCTTGGGGACTGAGCTACCACTCATACCCCTCGAACCTGAACGTACCCGAGTTCTGGTCGAAAGATGGCAGCAAAGCCACATTCCAATACGAGACCACACCGCGCATCACCATGAACAACCTGGAAGTGCTTCAGTACTGGGCAGAGATGCCAGAACACTTGTATAAAGGCGAAATGCGGCGAATCTTCTGTACCGAGCAAGGAACAAATTCACCTTCCTATTCAAGCAGTGACCTCCGGCTGCAGGCCGCGGGGGCCGCCTGGTTCTGGAAAAAAGTCAACGGTCTCAGTGCCATTAAAGGCGCAAGTTGGCATGCGTGGGTTGACAACCGTCACGAGTTCGGACTGCGCATAGGACTGCGAAAGTACCCCGACGACGAGTCGAATCCCTACCAGCGAAAAGAAGTGTGGAATGTGTGGCGACGTGCAGGTACGAATAATGAAGATGCCACGTTCAACAACTATCGCGATGTGCTGGGCATCTCTTCATGGGACGAAATTTTCAAAACAGTCTATTGACACCACACAAAAATAAAACAGGCAAATGTCCACCACACAGGAGTGGACATTTGCTTTTGAAATAAAACAACACTCTATGAAAAGTCTTTTTAAACTCGCATCATGCTCAATATTTCTTCTTGCTCTCGCCAGTTGCTCACAACAAAACGGGAACCTTTCGGCTCTTCAAGTTTGCCAAGACCCTTCCATAGAGAAGACGATTCTGAGCATAAACCCCTCGGAAGGGCAGATGGTCACTTACCAGCACGACAATGCGGATGATTCATGGCTCATCACAACCACTGGAAACGATGCCCGGTCACACACAATTCCACTGGGTTACTACCGCTCACTGCCAACGAAACATTGCGTGCTCACATTCGACTACCAGACATCAACCGGCGTCAGGCAGCCTCAGTTTTTCTTTGTTGAACGCGTGAAGCGACAGGACACCATTGTTGACAAAATCTCTGAGGCAAACTCCACAAGAAACGACATTCACGACCTCGACACGACAAAAAACGGCGAATGGCGCACACTGCGTCTGGTGATTCACGACTACCGCAAGAAAACCGGATGGGCGAACACGCCCAAGGATTCTGTTTCTTACTTCCTTGCCCTTGACTGGGGAAACGAAGAAGGGAAAAGCATCAGGATCAGGAACCTCTGCATCACCGAGCGGAACGATGAGGAGAACGAGATTCTTCGCCGCCAATACGAACTGATTGAACAAAAACGGCAGATGTCGTCCCGAATCGACAAATATCTAAATGCCTCCTACCCCTCCAAAGTCACCCAAGTGACTGTCACAGGCGACTCCGTCTTCATCACTGGCAAATCCACTCAAAGCGGATGCCTCATAGCCGAAGTCATGCCTCACGAAGACATAACCGAAATCAGCAATTTTACCAATGCCTGCGAAATACAGAAGGGAGATTTCTCCGTGGCTTTGCCACGGTATGTGGCCGAACGCGACAGTTTCGGCTACGACCGGCTGCTCTCCAGATGGGTTATAGTGAAAGGCTCCGGTTCAAAGCAGAAACCCCTTTCCCATGCCCGGTATGCCGATTCCGTGCAAGCCGTCACTTCCCCTCCTGCCGTCGCCCCTCGCAACAAGAAGGGCATACTGGGAATGGCAATTTCAAGGTTCAGCGGTGCCTACGACATTGAAGACCTTGGCTGTGGCTCAGAATCAAACACCATAAATCTGCTCGAATGGCTTATGACTACTCCCAAAGAGACTCAGATTTATGGTCAGAACATTCCTGCCATCCCCCTTAATTACGGAGGACGGACCTACTACGTCAGCGGTGCAAAGGTGATGGAATTCGATGAGCTTTTCCGCGCCTACAACAAGTATGGCATGCTTCTCTCAGTTTACATTGAACTCGGGCAGCCCTACACCGCTACCGACCCCGCCATAATACCCATACTAATGCATCCCGAACGCTCGCAAGGCGTTCAGTATATGCCCAACCTCACATCATTTGAAGGAATCAATGCCTATGCCGCCATCATCGACTTCCTAACCAGTCACTACAGCGAGGAAGAAAACGGAAGAGTGCATCACTGGTGCATACACAACGAAGTGAATGCCGGGAAAATATGGTGCAACATGGGCAACGACGTTTCGGAAGCCATCTTCACCGACACATACGTGAAATCCATGCGGCTCGTTTACAACATACTGAGGCAATACGACCAGAACGCATCGGTTTTCGCTTGTTTTGAACACTGCTGGGCTAAGAAGACCATCTCCGGCGCCGATTATCCCTCGAAGAACATGCTGGACCGAATTGTGAAATACAGCAAAGCCGAAGGCGATTTCTGGTGGGGAGTGGGATTCCACCCCTACTCCATCCGCATGAAAAATCCCGCCTTCTGGGAAGAATACGGCAGTGCGGAGAATGCCAAAAACATAACATTCTCACAAAACACGCCCTACATTACACCCCTTAATCTCGATGTACTCTGCCAGTGGCTACGGAAGAAAGAGAACCTGTATAAGGGAAAAACGCTGCGCATCTGCCACCTCAACGAGCAGGGATTTGTCAGTCCCTCCTACAGCAATTCCGACCTTCAGCTGCAGGCCGCGGCGGCAGCTTATCTGTGGAAGAAAGTCATTACGCTCGACGAAATCCAATGCGTTCAGTGGTATGCCTGGAACGACTCGAAATCGCAGGTACTCCTTCTTGGTCTGCGAAAGCCACACACCGATAATCCCGAGACCAACTACGAACGGAAACCGGCGTGGTACGTCTGGCAAGCCGCCGCGACCGAACGCGAAGACAAGGTGTTCAAGCCTTATCTCAAGATTATCGGTATCTCCTCCTGGGATCAGATGCCGCGCCCATGATTCTCAACGATGCCGAGATTTGTTTCTTTACTTATTTTCTTGCAACGTTGCGCTTTTTAAGCGCGAAGTTACTCCGTTTCGGCAAAAAAAGAAACAAGTTTCTTTGTTTTGCGCTCTACTTTACGTAACTTTGAACTCCGAATATTAACATCGACCCTAAAACAGTTTCAAATATTATGGCTCCAAAAAAAACACTGAAAATCATCAAGGACGACCCATGGCTGAAACCCTACAGCGAGGCAATTCTTGGCCGTTACAACGAAGCAATACGTAAAGAGAACGAGCTCACCGGCGGCAAACAGTCGCTGAGCGATTTCGCAAATGCCCACAATTACTATGGCCTTCATCGGAACAAGCAGGGACGATGGATTTTCCGCGAATGGGCTCCTAACGCCACGGCTATCTACCTCGTGGGCGACATGAACCAATGGACAGAATGTGATCCGTTCCGCCTGAAACCCACAGAGAACGGCAACTGGGAAATCTCCCTGCCGGCACGCGCACTCCAGCACGGTCAGCTGTTCAAGCTCCATATCCACTGGAACGGTGGTATGGGCGAACGAATACCGGCATTCGCCACGCGCGTCGTACAGGACGACCGCACAGGAATATTCTCGGCTCAAGTCTGGGATCCTGAACCATATAAATTCAAATGAACAAAATTCAAGCCGCAGACAAATCCTCTGCTCATCTATGAATGCCACATAGGCATGGCTCAGAACAAAGAAGCAGTAGGCACCTATGAGGAGTTCCGAACCGAAGTCCTGCCACGTATCGTCAAAAGTGGATACAATGCCATTCAAATCATGGCAATTCAGGAACATCCTTACTATGGTTCCTTCGGCTACCATGTTTCCAGTTTCTTCGCGCCATCGAGCCGGTTCGGCACCCCCGAAGAACTGAAGCGCCTCATCGACGACGCACACCGAAACGGGATTGCCGTAATCATGGACATCGTGCATTCTCATGCCGTGAAAAACGAAGTTGAGGGACTGGGACGCTTCGACGGCACGCCCGACCTCTATTTCTACGGCGACGGACGACGCGAACATCCAGCTTGGGATTCTCTTTGTTTCGACTACGGAAAGAATCAGGTTCTCAATTTCCTCCTTTCCAACTGCAAATACTGGCTCGAAGAATTCCGGTTCGACGGATTCCGGTTCGACGGTGTCACTTCAATGCTCTACTACAGCCACGGGCTGGGCCAGGCTTTCGGAAGCTACGACGACTACTACAACGGCCACCAGGACACGAATGCCATCACATACCTCACATTGGCGAACAAACTTATTCATGAGATAAATCCCAATGCCATCACCATTGCCGAAGAAATGAGTGGAATGCCTGGACTCGCACGCAAATTCAAGGACGGAGGAATGGGCTTCGACTATCGCATGGCAATGGGAATCCCCGACTTCTGGATTAAGACCATAAAGGAGAAAAAAGACGAAGACTGGAAACCTACCGCAATCTTCTGGGAACTTACCAACCGACGTGCCGACGAAAAGACAATAAGCTACGCCGAAAGCCACGACCAGGCTCTGGTGGGCGACAAGACCATCATCTTCCGCCTTATCGACAAGGAAATGTACTGGCACATGAGCGTAAACGACGATAATGCCGTGGTGGAACGCGGCGTTGCCCTGCACAAACTCATTCGTCTCGTTACAGCCGCCACTATCAATGGCGGTTACCTCAACTTCATGGGCAATGAATGGGGACATCCGGAATGGATCGACTTCCCGCGGCTTGGCAACGGATGGAGCCACAAATACGCACGCCGCCAGTGGGATCTGGTGGACCGCGATGACCTGAAATACCGCTTCCTCGGAGCTTTCGACTCTGAAATCATGCACCTCCTGGGCAGCACACGCCGCTTCCAGGCTTTGCCGGTAAGGAAACTCTGGGACAAGGACGACGACCAGGTGCTTGCCTTCATGCGTGGCGACCTTGTGTTCGTATTCAATTTCCACCCCACCAAATCCTTCTCGGATTACGGGATACTCGCACCGGCAGGGAAATACGTCGGTGTGCTTGACTCCGACGACAAACGGTTTGGCGGCTACGGCAATGTGGACGAGAGCATCACCCACTTCACTTCGCCCGACCCGCTCTATGACCCCGACGGACTCGGCTGGCTCAAGCTCTACATCCCGGCACGCTCGGCACTCGTGCTTCGCTATAAAGAATAAGAACAATCTTTGTTGTTTCATTCAATCCACTTGATAACTTCAGTTACACTACCGAAATGCTTAAAGAAAACATAATAAAGATTTTTGAGAATAGTTTCAAGGTCAACTGGGACCTTCCCGCACTGAGCGACTATAACACAAAACGGACTCTGACTTATGGCGATTTCGCCCGTGAAGTGGCATCACTACATCTCCTGTTCCGCGAATCGGGCTTAAAAGAAGGCGACAAGATTGCCCTGATTGGGAAAAACACGCCGCAGTGGGTGGTAACGTTTATCGCCACCATCACCTATGGTGCCGTAATTGTACCTATTCTGCAGGAATTTAACCCGCACGACGCGCAGCACATAATCAATCACTCCGAAGCCAAACTGCTTGTAGTGAGCAACAGCATCTGGGAATCGCTCGATTTCGACGGTCTAAAGCACGTGCGCGCCGTCATCTCGCTCGACAACATGAGCCTCATTGTCCAGCACGAGAATGAGACTATTGCCGAGATTCTTTCTAAGTTGCCCCAGCTATTCGAGAAAGAATATCCTCACGGTTTCAGCGCCGAAGATGTCATCTACCCCGAAGTGCCTGCCGACCGGCTCATGGAAATAAACTACACATCGGGGACAACCGGCTTCAGCAAGGGGGTGATGCTCACCGGAAACAATCTGTGTGGCAACCTTGTCTATGGAATCAATTCGCAGTTGCACCGCCGCGGAACAAAATGCGTGTCGTTCCTGCCGCTGGCTCATGCCTATGGCTGTGCTTTCGACATGCTCACACCACTTGCCGCCGGCTCGCACATAACGTTGCTCGGACGCATCCCGTCACCGAAAATACTCGTAAAGGCAATGGGCGAAATCAAGCCCGACCTGGTAATTACCGTGCCGCTTGTGCTTGAAAAAATCTACTCCAAGATGATCGTGCCCATGATCAGCAAGGGAATGTTGCGCTGGGCGCTGGCAGTACCTTATCTCGACAAGAGAATCTATGACCAGATACGACGCCGGCTTATCGAAGCATTCGGCGGAAACTTCGAAGAGGTGATTGTGGGGGGCGCTCCGTTCAACGAAGAAGTTCAGGAGTTTCTATACAA
>JAGCVR010000049.1 GCA_017962285.1 Muribaculaceae bacterium
GAGTGCGACCACACTCAACATCCCGGGATACGTCACCTACAACGGCACCACTTATCAGGTGGACCGCATCGACGCCACCGCATTCTACGAGGAGTATAACCTGCAGCATGTAACAATAGGCTCTGGCGTGGAAACGATTTACTACGGTGCTTTCATGAGTTGCCTCAATCTGAAGTCAATCAAGTTCCCGGGCACACTCACCCGCATACAAGGCAGTGTCTTCTACAATACCGGCATCGATGATCTGTATTTCTGCACGCTCACTCCGCCCACCATTGCCGACGACGCCTTCGCTGGTACGTGCAATGCGGCGTGGCGGTTCTGGGCTCCCACGCCTCCCGCCCTAACGGCACTCAAGAAAGTAACGGCCCTCCAGTCTCCCTATCACCATTTTGCCGTTGACGCAGCCAAAGCGCACGACTATACGATAGATGGTTTGTATGTGGTTGCTACGAAGACCGCCACACCCGGCAGCACCGAAGGTGAGTTTTCCGTTGTCGGTGCGAAAAGCGAGAGTCTTTCAGATTTAACCATAAAGCCTATCGGCGTGTGGAGAGGTGGCGATTGCATATACAGATATACCATATATCATATCGCCGACAGCGCTTTTGTCGGGAATAACAACATTAAAACACTGACCGTTGGTACCAATGTTGGTGTGCCATTATACACCATCGGCAATGCGGCTTTCCGAAATTGTCGAGCCATGACAACAGCCAGTATTAAGGCGCAAACCATAAAACCGTACGCCTTCAATGCCTGCCACGGCATGACAAGCTTAGAACTGATGAGTGGCACAACAACCCTATATGATTATTCATTCTACTGGCTCACAAGCCTTGAAACCGTCAGCATCCCATCGACACTTACGGGTTGGGACAACACTTTCTACCAAAACCCGAAGATGAAGAAGTTCACAGGAAACACTGACCGCAGCAAAAAATTCTTTGTTGACGAAGACGGAAGACTCTGTCGAAACATAGACGGCAAGCTGTGGCTGGTAGAAAACCCGCCTTACCTCACTAAGCCGGAATTACCCAGCTATATAACCGGAATCAGGAAATACGCCTACTATAACTACACCGGCACCAAAGTGATTCTGCCATTCGGCGTGACCGAAATAGGTGAATCGCCTTTCTATTTTGCAAGCAATCTCACTTACGTGTTCATTCCAAGTTCGGTGACTTCAATCGGCAGGCAACTGTTCTATCAATGTCCAAATCTCGTTCATCTTGCACTGAACTGCAAGACTCCGCCGACATTTTCAAGTATTACGAACTTCTTTTTCGACGTAAACAACAGTCTCAAGGTCTATGTGCCGGCACAGTTCTACAGCGACTACGTGGCCTCATCATCATGGCAGCTGCTTACCGACAGGCTGGGCAGAGATTGCCTGAAGATTGGAGCCGTTGACTGCTCTTATGACTATAATGGCAAAACCAGCTACTACCGCCTCGACGCGAACACATCTAGCGCCTATACCGCCTTTGCCGACGACAATGTCCGTGGATGGAGCACCACAAGCGATATCACTGGAGATGTGGATGTCCCAATTGGTATCGACGTGAACGGTCGTGGATATGACGTGATTGGTGTTGACAAGAATGCTTATCAGAGTACGGAAAACCTGGCATTGACCCTCTCACATCTCACCGAGTCGATTGATGAGATGGCATTCTACGATGCGAGTCTGACCGCCGACCTCGACCTGTTTGACTGCTACTATTTAGAGAGGATTTCTGACAAGGCATTCTACAACTGCCACCGCCGGCACATAATTCTTCCGCCCCATGTAGTGAACATTGGCGATGACGCGTGGGACACCTATGGTGGTTCTACCTACCAAATCTATGCTCCGGTGGATTTGGTCTCAACCTACTACAACCGTGCGGCATCATTCTCCAGCAACGGAGGCCGCTTCGACAACTACGTGGCAGGTTATCTCCTGCCCACCGAGACCGGCAAGGCTCGCACATTCGCCTACCCGTGGAACTTCGATTTTAATGCCTCCAACAACGACCAGCTCGAATATCTCAAAGTTTACAGTGTGAAGGCTCTTCGCGAGCTATTAGGTATCGCAACCACCGAGCGCATAGCCAATGTAAGCCCCAATCACGTCCATAATGGTGGAAACGGCTATCTGTACGTACTCGACGGAACCGGCCGCAGATATGTGAAACTTCGCAACTATGGCGGACTCACAACCGATTACTACAATATGCTCAGTTCCTACTCGGCACTGACCGACCGCAACGAGCAGTACAACATGAGCCAACTATACCTGACTTTCGATGAGGACACTCAGCGCTTCACCAGTCTCCCATCCGCAACCAGCTGGCCATTCGACACCAATACCGCTCATATATGCACCAGCAGATACTACGACATCTCCGGTGGATACGAAATCGATATCTTCAAGATTCTGGGCGACATGGACGGTAACGGACTTCTTGAAGTGAACGACGTGGTAATCCTGGCAGAACTCGCCATGAGTGGCGGCGCTACCGCCGAACAAATTTCAATTGGCGACATGGACGGCAGCGGCGCGATTGACGTGAACGATGTGGTGATTCTCGCCGGACTGGTCATGGGCTCGTGAACGAGCAGTTAACAAGTTGACGAGTAAACGAGTAAACAAGCGAATAATCAAAAAAAGAATTGCAATATGAAACGTTTAATTCCTCTTATCACATTTATGGCTGCTTCGCTCCTGGCGAACGCATCCGACTTTGAAGTGGGCTATCTGCAATATTCCTACACCAACACATCGCACACAAGGGTTTGTGTGGAAGGCCTTTCAACGGCCGGACAGAATGTGTCCATTCTCAACATCCCGGGATATGTCACCTACAACGGCACCACGTATAAGGTGGATTTCATCGAGTCCACCGCATTCTATCAGGAGCGCAACCTGCAGCATGTGGCAATAGATTATGGCGTGGAAGCAATTTACTATGGAGCTTTCATGAGCTGCACCAATCTGAAGACAATAAAGTTCCCCGGCACACTCACCAGCATACAAAGCAAGGCGTTCTACAATACCGGCATTGATGACCTGTATTTCTGCACGCTCACGCCTCCCACCATTGCCAGCGATGCCTTCTCCGGCTTAAGCAGTGGGGAATGGCGATTCTGGGTGCCCACAGCTACCGCCCTCACAGCAATCAAGAGTGTCTCGGCTCTCCAATCTCCAGTTCACCATTTCGGCATTAACACTGCCACTGCATGCGACACACAGATAAATGGTATCTATGTGGTTGCAACGAAGGCTGCCACACCCACCAGCACTTCGGGTGAGTTTACCGTTGTCGGGGCGAAAAGCGAGAGTCTTTCAGATTTAACCATAAAGGCCAATGGCTTGTCGAAAGGTGGAGGTTACAGCTATGCCATACGTCATATCGCCGACAGCGCTTTCGTCGGGAACAACAACATTAACACCCTGACTGTTGGTCCGAGCATATACACCATCGGCTATGCGGCTTTCCGCAATTGTCGCAACATGACATCAGCCAGCATAGCGGCGCAAACCATAAGACCATACGCATTCAATGCCTGCCACGGCATGACAAGCTTAGAACTGAAAGCGGGCGTAACAACCCTTGATGATTATTCATTCTACTGGCTCACAAGCCTTGAAACCGTCAGCATCCCATCGACACTTACGGGGTGGGACGAGTCTTTCTACAAAAACCCGAAAATGAGGAAGTTCACCGGCAACAACGACCGCAGCAAAAAATTCTTTGTTGACGAAGACGGAAGGCTCTGCCGCAACATAAATGGCAAGCTGTGGCTGGTAGAAAACCCGCCTTACCTCACCAAGCCGGAATTACCAAGCTATATAACCGGAATAAGGAATTTCGCCTACTATAACTACACCGGCACCAAAGTGATTCTGCCATTCGGCGTGACCGAAATAGGTGAGTCGCCTTTCTATTTTGCAAGCAATCTCACCTATGTGTTCATTCCAAGTTCGGTGACTTCAATCGGAAGGCGACCGTTCTATCAATGCCCAAATCTCGTTCATCTTGCACTGAACTGCAAGACCCCACCGACATTTTCAAGTGTCTATGACTTCTTTTTCAACATAAACAGCAGTCTTAAGGTCTATGTGCCGGCACAGTTCTACAGCGACTACGTCGCCTCCTCTTCCTGGCAGCTGCTGACCGACGGGCTGGGCGGAGATTGCCTGCAGATTGGAGCCGTTGACTGCTCTTATGACTATAATGGCAAAACCAGCTACTACCGACTCGACGCAAGCACTTATGACGCCTACTCCGCCTTTGCCGACGATGATGTCCGTGGATGGAGCACCATAAGCGATGCTACCGGAGAAGTCGAGGTCCCGGATATGATCGTCGTGAACGGTGAGACGTATACCGTGAATGGTGTTGACAAGTGCGCTTACCAGGACACGGAAGACCTGGAACTGACCCTCCCGAATTCCATCGAGTCAATAGGGAAAAAGGCATTCTACAATGCGTCTCTGACCGCCGAGCTCGACCTGTTTGACTGCGACAATTTGGAGACGATATCTGACAGCGCATTCTACAACTGCGACCACCGTAACATAATTCTTCCACCTCACGAAGTGACGTTTGGCAACGATGCATGGAGCACCGAAAGGGGCTGGACCTACCACATCTATGCTCCGGTGGATTTGGTTTCAACCTACTACAACCGCGCGGCTTCATTCTCCAGCAACGGAAGCCGCTTCGACAAATACGTGGCCGGCTATCTCACGCCCACCGAGGAAGGCAAGGCTCGAACCTTCGCCTACCCATGGAACTTTGATTATAATGGCATCTACTACATTCTCGATCAATATATTAAAGTTTACAGTGTGAGTGCTCTGCAAAAAACCAGTGGCATCGCAACCACCGAGCGCCTTACCAATGTAGGCCCGAATAACACCCATAATGGAGGAAACGGCTATCTTTATACGCTCGACGGAACCGGACTCAAATATGTGAGACTCGCTAACAGAGACAAGGTCGGCTCGAGCACCTCCAATTTGCTCTTAAGCTACTCGGCATTGAACGACCGCACCGAGACGTTCTACTCGGACCAACTCTACATGACCTTCGACGAAGACACACAGCGCTTCACAGCCCTTCCTTCCACATCCAACTGGCCCTTCACCACCAACACAGCATATATCCGTTGCAGCAGTGATTTCTACTTACCCGACGGATACGGCGTCAACATTTTCAAGACCCTGGGCGACATGGACGGTAACGGACTCCTTGAAGTGAACGACGTGGTGATCCTGGCAGAACTCGCCATGAGTGGCGGCGCCACCGCTGAACAAATTTCAATTGGCGACATGGACAGCAGCGGCGCGATTGACGTGAACGACGTGGTGATCCTCGCTGAACTTGTCATGGGCTCGTAAGGCAAGTTAACAAGTTGACAAGTAAACGAGTAAACAAGTTAACAAGCAATCACTTAAGGCTTAAAACATTCGATGGCGTTCCCATAACGGAAACGCCATCGTTCTAAATCCTATTTTTGCAACATCCTCTTCGTTCTGCCAGCCAAATTATAGATAGAACTTCTGTCGTGCCAGCCACAACTTAAACAAAGAGTCGTTGAACTGAACCGTTTGCCCTTCAACGTCAATAAGGTCTCTTTTGAGTAAAGCTTTCTTAACCGACTGAACATTTGATGAAGACTCCAAACGATACTTCTTTATAATATCCCTACGACTAAATCCGAATGTAACACCGTCGGCTACTGCCTTAAGAAAATTGAGCTGAAACTCCGATAATTGTTCCACCTCCCTTTGGAAAAAAACTTTGTTTTGTTCCAAAAGATCATTTATGGCATTATCAATATCCTCTCCCGTTACCACATCCGCAGACTTATACCACACCAGCCAAGCAAGATGCTGCACGTAAGAAGAGACATTCTCTGTAACTTCACAAATCATTTTAGCCTGTCCAACTGTTATGGTCTTACCAGTTTGATGAAACTTATCACATATGAATTTAACCCACTCGTCAGCTGGTATTTTCTTCAAAAACACCATATCGCCAAACTTGTAAAAAGGCATACTCTTGTCATTGAAGATATTTTCCAGTAGATGCTTTTTACTGCCGAACATACAATATGTAACATTCTGTTGATGTTGCCACACCGAACGCAATTTCCTTTGAAACAACACAGAATCGGCAAAAGCTGCAATTTGCTGGAATTCATCTATACATATCACGATCTGGATTTTTTTCTTTTTCGCAATTTTCTCTGGCAGCTGTAATATCTCGTCTTCTGACCCATCTCTTGAATTCCAATCAAAAGAAATTGAAAAATCGTTTATGGGATCTGACCCAAATGAAAATTTCGGAGAAATTCCAGAAAGGAAAGTTTTTGCCATCTCAATCCATTCGTCAAGTTTAGATGACGTCTGTTTGATGATTGCAGAGGTAAACGCATGATAAAAATCATACTCAGACTTACACTGAAACACATCAATAAAGATTGGTTTAATTTGCGAATCGTCAATGCCGCTAATCACCTTCTTAACCAAAGATGTCTTCCCCCAACGGCGTGGTGAAATTAGAATAGTGTTGATACCATGCGTAAGGTTGGCATTGAGTCGCTTGGCATCTTCTGCACGGTCCGTGAAATTCTCGCCTTCAGCAGCTTTTCCAAAAACAAAGGGATTCTTTATCATCATATTCTATATTTTTCAAGCAGTTACACACTGCAAATATATAAAACATATTTAATATAACAAGTTTATTAGTAATAGTTTTATTACTAAATTTAGTAACATGTTTATTAGTAACAACTCTATTACATCATAGGAAGCCGCACAGGCAGAGAGGTTATGCGGGTTTAATGCTTTGGCTTGAGGTGCGCGTATTTATCGGTTTTCACATGCTCTTCCTGTGGAGCACCTGCCACCACAATCACGATTTCGCCTCGGGGCGGCTCGGCTGTGAAGTGCGCCACGAGTTCGCCAAGCGTTCCATTGACGGTGGTGTTGTGAATCTTTGAAATCTCGCGGCTCACGCTTGCCTCGCGGTCGGCACCGAATGCCTCCGAAAAGGCCTGGAGCGTTTTCACCAGACGCATAGGCGACTCATAGAAAATCATCGTGCGCGGTTCTGTGGCAAGACCGGCTATGCGTGTGGCACGGCCCTTCTTCTGGGGCAGGAAGCCCTCGAAGGTAAACCGCTCGCATGGAAGCCCCGAATTGACGAGAGCCGGCACAAATGCTGTGGCTCCGGGCAGTGTCTCAACCTCAATGTTCTCCCGGCGGCACTCACGCGAGAGAAGGAAACCGGGATCGCTGATGGCCGGTGTGCCGGCATCGCTTACAAGTGCCACCACACTCCCCTGCTGCAGCATCTGTATCACTCCCTGCAGCGACTGGTGTTCGTTGAACTTGTGGTGGCTGCGCATTGGCGTTTCTATTCCGAAGTGCTTCATCAGCACTCCACTCGTGCGCGTATCCTCGGCAAGGATGATGTCGGCGTTTTTAAGCACCTCGACTGCGCGAGGCGTGAAGTCGAGAAGGTTTCCCACCGGTGTGGGCACTATGAAGAGTTTGCCTGCCATATCACTTAATTATGATTTCCTTAAATATTTTATCCATGCGTAGTGGCGGCGCGTGTCAAGATAGCCGGGCTGATTCTGATGCGCATACGCCTCCCGCTCCATTGAAAGAAAATAATACCCGTTACTCCTGTGCAGGATGGTTTTCATCAGCCACTCCGCGCCATACCAGAGATAAAAACCCACATAAGCCATTTCCCTTATTTGCGCGGTGTGAATCATTTCGTGCTGAATGATTATGGGATTGAGATTCACTTCGGGATGAGCCACAAGAATTCCAAAGAGATTTATTGCTGAAAACCCCTTAATAGGAATATGCTTGTTTCGCAGGATTTTCATTTCTTGAAGTAGCGTGCGATTATGTTAACAAACTCGTTGGTGAGTTCGTTTTCACTGTCCATGCGGAGTTCATCGTAGAGAAACTCTTCCGCCTCATGGACCGAACTCATGTCCTGAATCTGCAACAATGCTTCGGTGAATTTCTGGTTGTTTCCGCCGAACAGTTCACGCTGGAACCTGAAGCGGTCGTTGATGGTGAAATACGAGATGAGCGCCGGCGCTGCCACGGGTGGCTGCGGTGGCGTTATCGACGGCTGCTCCTGTGGCCGCTGAGGCGACACCGGCTGCTGGGCCTGAACCGCCTTTTCGGGCTCATGATACTGGAACGAGAAAATCTCTGGAGGCGCTTCACCCTTTTCGTGCTGGAAAGAGTCATCGGCATCGTAGTCGTCCGACGGCAAATGCACCGCCTCTGGTTCCGGCATCATATCCTCTTCCGGCTGGACTTTTTCCTGTTCATGGGCCTCCTCCACTACAGGAGAGACTTCTTCAACTGTTGGAGAAGCATCTCTTTCATCGTCCAGATCCACATAGCGCTGCAACTGCGATATCAGGTCACGAATCGAGTCTGTCACGATTTCCGGTGTGGCATCGCCCAAACGGCGTGTCACATGAAGCATACCTTCAAGGTCATATACTTTTTTCAGTAATTCATCAGTATTCATCATAAATTCTTTTTAGCCCCGAATCGGGTTTTATTAATTAGCAAAGATACGAAATTGTTGCCTACTTTTCCGTTAATTTCCCGAAAAATCTAAAAAAAACACTCAAAAGGGTTGATAATTCAAAAAAAGTGATTACCTTTGCAACGCTTTTAGCAACAACGGATGACTCCGTGGCTCAGTTGGTAGAGCAACTGACTCTTAATCAGTGGGTCGTGGGTTCGAGCCCCACCGGGGTCACAAAAGACGCAGAGCATTGAAACGCAAGTGGTTAGCGAATTCAATGCTCTTTCTTTTTTCGGCACCGGTACACCTATGCGTGTTTTTATGATGCTCAAGAAGCCAAAGAATTGAAAATTTTAACTACTTTTGTCGACAGAATAATTAATCTTTGAAAATTTATATGGACAACGTCATCATTGAACCCACAAAATTCGTTAGCCTCGCCTACGAGATTTTCACGGTTTCACCTTCGGGAGAAACCAGCGTATTCAAGTTCACGCGCGAACACCCCGACAATTTCATCATGGGGATGGAACCGGGCATGCTCGATGCTTTCATGCAGCATATCTCGGGTATGCAGGCGGGCGAACACTTCAATTTCGTTCTCAAACCCGAGGAAGCTTTCGGCGAAGTAAATCCGGAACTGATTATTGACATTGACAAATCTGTCTTCCACATCGACGGCAAATTCGACAGCGACCGCGTGAAAGTTGGTGCGGTGGTACCCATGCAGACCGAGGAGGGGCATCGCATGGACGGATTCGTGCAGGCGATAGGAAATGACACTGTTACCGTTGACTTCAACCACCAGCTTGCCGGCGAAACAATAAGATATGTGGGCGAAGTGCTCGAAGTCCGCGATGCCACCATCGAGGAAATCAACGCACGTTACAGCCACCATTGCGACTGCGGCTGCGACCACTGCGGACACGACCATGACCACGACGACAATTGTGGTTGCGACAGCTGCTCGGGCTGCAAGAATTAAATCCCGACAGTTCATTATTTGAAAAGAAAAATGTGCGGATTTCCCTAAAAACTCGGTGGGAAAACGTGTGACTTTGAAACAAAACTCGCCGGGAAAATGTGTTTCCCGACGAGTTAATCGTTTTTTTACAGTGCCTTGTAGGCTTAGTTTTTCCAGTCGATTGGGGTTTTCAGTTTTTCCACATAATACTTGCGGAAATCGCTCCAGCGGTAGTATGGGAACATTGTGGTGGCGATGGGCAGACGAGCCTCATGCTCGTTAAGCAACACTTTCACCAGCACATCCCCCGCGCCGTTCACAGGACGATAGAATACCATCTGGACGTTGCAAGCCATGGGGAAAATGTTGTAGTTCTGCCAGTGGTTGTGCAGGTCGGCAAGGTCGGTGGTGTGGTAATTCACATTGTCAAGTTCAAGCAGGCATGCCAGCGGCAGCACACAAGTCTCGTGACCGAAACGTAACGAGGCTCCGCGCTCA